>JBLMVY010000094.1:0-5828 GCA_050256935.1 Candidatus Levyibacteriota bacterium
TCGCCAGTGAGACGGTAGTAATCGAGCCCCGTTTCGCCGATCGCGACGATCCTGGGATCGCGGGCGCGCTCGCAGAGCATCGCCTCGGTCGGCTCCGCGGTGTCCGGGTAGTCGGGATGGACGCCGACGCTGGCGTAGAGATTCGGATGCTCGCGCGCGAGCGCGTGCACGGCCGGCCACGCCCCCATCTCGACGGCGATGCACAGCGCGTGCGTGACCTCGGCCTCGCGCATGGCCGCGAGGACGTTCGGCAGGTCCTCGCGGAGCTCCGGAAAATCGAGATGACAGTGGGAATCTACGAACAACCGAAGCGACGAACAACCGTTACATCGTGTGCGTCGAGCGCGTCGACGCGAGGTGCTCGCCGAGGATCCGTTCGATCGTCGACTTGGCGGCCGCACCGGTCTCGTCCAGCGTGAACTGCACGCCGATCCCCTGCGTGCGGTTGCCCTGGCCCCCGTCGGGGGTGATCCACACGACCTTGCCCTGGACGGCGATGCGGTTCGGGTCGTCCATCAGCGACAGCAGCATGAAGACTTCCTCGCCCAGCGCGTACGGACGCGACGTCGGGATGAAGATGCCGCCTCCCCTGAGGAACGGCATGTAGGCCGCGTACAGCGCGGCCTTTTCGCGGATGTTGAGCGACAGCACGCCCGGGCGGGCGACGGCGGGGCCGCCGGTGGTTCCAGGTGTCTTGTCCGCCATCATCGGCCAAATAGTTTCCGGTAATCGATCAGCAGCGCCTCGGCGACGAGGCGCGGTTGCAGCGGATGCCCGAGCAGGGCGCGGGCGCGCAGCAAGGCCCGATGATAGCGAAACAGGGCCACCGGTGCCACCGAAGCCGCCAGCACCGCGAGCTCGGCGGCCATGTCGCGGTTCTGCAGCGGGACACCGCCGAAGCGGACGCGGGCGAGATCGCTGCACCAGCCCGACAGCCAGCCGATCAGCGCACCCAGCCCCTCCTTCCTCGACTCGCGCGGCAGCGCATCGATCCTCGCGCCCAGCGTCACCGCCGACAGTGCCGCCGGCCTGGCGAGCGCCGCGAGCCACGAAGCGCGCTCCGCCTGGTATTCGGCGCCCGCGAGTGGGAGTGCGGCAAGCGGCGCGCACGCCGTCTGGGCGAGCACGCGCTCGGGATCGGCAACCCCCTGCACGGCGAGCCATGCCGCGGCTTCGGCCGGGGTCGGCCGCGGCGCCGCGATGCGCTGGCAGCGGCTCGCGATCGTCGCCGGCAGGCGCCCCGGCTGATGCGACACCAGGAACAGGAACGTGCCCGGCGGCGGCTCCTCGAGGGTCTTCAGCAGCGCGTTGGCGGCCGCGGCGTTCATCCGCTCCGCCGGGACGAGCAGCGCGACTTTCGACCCGCCGCGATGGCTGGTGATCTGCACCCAGTCGATCAGCGTGCGGATGCGGTCGACGACGATCGCGTCCACGGCCTTCGCGACGCCCTCGTCGTCGACCTCGACCGGCTCGATGATCCGCAGGTCCGGGTGCTGGCCCGCAGCCCGGTAGCGGCATCCCGGGCATTCACCGCATGCCGATCCGTCGGGGCGCGGCGTTTCGCAGAGCAGCGCGCCGGCCAGCACCTCGGCCAGCCTGCGCTTGCCGATGCCCGCGGGCCCGGTGAGCAGCAGCGCATGGGCCCAGCCGGCGCGCCGGAGGAGCATGTCGGCGACGAAGCGACGCTGCCAGGGCAGCGGCTCGGCATGGGGGTGCGGCGGCGCTCGCTCGCCGTCGCGCGGCTCGTCGATCGGGGCGTCGCCGCTCACAGCCCGTCCGCGATCCGAAGGAGATCCGCGCGCACGTCGGCCAGCGGGCGACCGGCGTCGATCACGCGAAAGCGTGCAGGCTCGGCCGCCGCACGCTCCAGATAGGCATGGCGAACGCGCTCGAAGAAGCCCGCTGCCTCCTGCTCGAACTTGTCGAGGCGGCGGCCGTCGGCGCGCATGCGGTCGAGGCGCTGGCGCGACACGCCCGCCGGCACGTCGAACAAGAGCGTCAGGTCGGGATTGCAGTGCGGGTGCACGTGCCGCTCGAGATCGGCGATCAACGCCCCGGACACCCCGTGACCTCCTCCCTGGTAGGCCCAGGTCGCGTCGGTGAAGCGGTCGCACAGCACGACCTCGCCGCGCGCGAGCGCCGGCTCGATCACCTGCAGCACATGCTCGCGCCTCGCCGCGAACATCAGCAGCGCCTCGCTGTCGTGCGCCATCGGCTGGCGCAACAGGAGCTCGCGCAGCGCCTCGCCGACCGGCGTGCCCCCGGGTTCGCGCGTCGCGACCACCATCCGCCCGCGCGCGCGCAGCGTCTCGGCGAGCCATGCCGCATGCGTGCTCTTGCCGGCGCCGTCGATGCCTTCCAGCGTGATGAAGCGTCCGCGCTGCTCGGTACGGGTCACGGTCGTGCCTGGGGACGGCGCCCGCCTGCGATCGATGCCGCGGCGCGAGCCATCTCAGTGAGGGGTCTTCTGGTATTTTGACACGGCGCGATTGTGGGCCACGAGATCCTCGGAGAATTCCGACGTCCCATCCCCGCGCGCGACGAAATAGAGATACGCGGTGTCCGGAGGATCGACGACGGCGTCGATCGACGCCTGCGACGGCAGCGCGATCGGTGTCGGCGGCAATCCGTCGCGCGTGTAGGTGTTGTACGGGGTGTCGGTCTCGAGGTCGCGCTTGGTGAGGTTCCCGTCGAAGCCCGCGCCCATGCCGTAGATCACCGTCGGGTCGGTCTGCAGGCGCATCCCGTGCTTCAGCCGGTTGATGAACACCGACGCCACCAGCGGGCGGTCGGCGCTGCGCCCGGTTTCCTTCTCGACGATCGACGCCAGCACCAGCGCCTGGTACGGGGTCGCCAGCGGCAGGCCCGCTTCCCGCCGTTCCCACGCCGCCGCGAGCCGGGTGTGCAGCGCGCGATAGGCGCGCTTCAGCAACGCGAGGTCGCTGCTGCCGGTGTCCATGAAATAGGTGTCCGGGAAGAACAGGCCCTCCGGATCGGCCTCGGTCGCGCCGATGCGCGACAGCAGCTCGGCGTCGGAGAGCCCGGTCGTGGTGTGGGCGAGATCGGGATTCTGCGCCAGGGCCTCGCGCAGCTGCGCGAAGGTCGAGCCTTCGACGATCGTCACCGATGTCTGCAGCACGTCGCCCTGCGTCAGCTTGGCGAGCAGCGCGGAAAGCGTGGTGCCGCGCTCGATCTCGTAGCTGCCGGCCTTGATGGCGCGATCGGCGTGCCGGATGCGCGCCAGCGCGATCAGCGCCGCGGAGTGGGGCAGCACGCCGTCGTCGTGCAAGGCCCGCGCGACGCGCGACAGCGACGCGCCGGGATGGACCTCGAAATCGTAGGGACTGCGCGGCAACGGCAGCGGTGCGCGAAACCACGACCACGCCATGGCCGCGACGGCGACCGCCGTCAGCACGAGCAGCAGAGCGAGGATTGCGGCGAAGTTGCGTTTGCGCATCGGGGACGGGCCTGCCGGTTCGCGACGACGGGGCGGCGCGCCTCACCCGCACGGGCAGGGGCGACGCAGCGACGGTTCGCGAATCGCGCGGATTATAATGGCCCGATGATCGTCCGAGCCTGCCGCAGCCCGCTGCGAAGCGTCGCATTCACCTCCCGCGGGCAGATCGGCACGACCGGGCCCTGCCCGCAGCGCCGGCCACGCGACCGCGGCTTCACGCTGATCGAGATCATGGTGGTCATCGTGATCCTCGGCGTGCTCGCGGCGCTGGTCGTGCCGAGCATCCTCAGCCGGACCGACGACGCCCGCATCGTCGCCGCGAAAAGCGACATCGCGTCGATTCGCCAGGCGCTCAAGCTCTACCGCCTGGATAACCAGCGCTATCCGACGACCGAGCAGGGGCTGAACGCCCTGGTGACCAAGCCGACCGAGGCGCCCGTCCCGCCCAACTGGAAGCCGGGCGGCTACCTCGAGAAGCTGCCGCGCGATCCCTGGGGTCACCCCTACCAGTACCTGAACCCGGGACTCAAGGGCGACGTCGACGTCTTCACCTATGGCGCGGACGGGCAGCCGGGCGGCACCGGCATCGACGCCGACATCGGGTCCTGGGATCTGTGACACCGGATGCGTCGCCGCCCGACAGCGACGTCCCGCAGCACCCGTCGCCGCGTCCCGCGGCCTGCGCGGCTGCGTGCGTTCACCCTGGTCGAGATCCTGGTCGTCATCGTCATCCTCGGCATTGCCGCGGGCCTGGCGCTCGCCCTCGTCGCGCCCGACGAGCGCGACGTTTCCGTGCGCGAGGCGCGCCGCCTCGCGGGCGGTATCGAATACGCGGCGCAGCGCGCGCAATGGCGCAATCGGATGCTGGGCGTCTCGGTGGGAGGCAACGTCATCCGCTACTGGCAGCGCGACGATGCCGGCGATCGCTGGAGGCTCGTCGATGACGAGGACATCCTGAGGAGCCGCGCGCTCCCGCCCGCGGTGCAGGGCATGGCGCTCGCCTACGCCGGGCGGCCCGTCGCCGCGGATGCGATCGTCCCGCTGCGGGCGTCGGGCAACAACGAGCCTTTCGCCTTCGCGCTGGTGGCCGGCGGCTGGCGCACGGTCATCGCCGCCGATCCGCTGAATCGCGTGTCCATCGACGGTCCGTCCAAGCTCGCGCAATGACCAGGCAAACGAGGCCTGTGCGATGAACGCGCACATGCCGCGCCGCGCGCTCGCCTTCACGCTGATCGAGGTCCTGGTCGCCCTGGCGATCGTCGCCGTGGCCCTGGCCGCGGGCATGCGCGCGCTGGCGCAGACCGCGGACGGCGCGACGACGCTGAAGCTGCGCACGCTCGCGCTGTGGGTCGCCGAGAATCGGCTCGCGCAGGCGCAGTTGCAGAACCCCTGGCCCCCGGCAGGGACGACCGCGGGCTCGGAGCTGCAGGCTAAGGTCCCGCTCGAGTGGCGGGAGACCGTGAGCACGACCCCCAATCCCGCATTCCGCAGGATCGAGATCGTCGTCATGCAGCAGGACCTGCCCGACTACGCGCTGGCGCGCCTCGTCGGCTACCTGGGCAATGCGCCGCACTGAGACCGCGCCGCGCCCGCGGCGGCGCGCATGCGCGTCGACCGCGACGACGCGCCCGCGCCCCGGGCAGCCGCGGCGCGCGCCGTCCAGCGGATTCACGCTGGTCGAAGCGCTGGTCGCGATCGCCATCCTCGGCGTCGTCGCCGTGCTGGCGTGGCGCGCGACCGCGGCGCTGACCGACAGCGAGGCCCGGATCTCCGACGAGAGCCGGCAATGG
This sequence comes from Candidatus Levyibacteriota bacterium, assembly GCA_050256935.1. Lineage (GTDB taxonomy): Bacteria > Pseudomonadota > Gammaproteobacteria > Burkholderiales > Casimicrobiaceae > VBCG01. The sequence continues at coordinate 5,248 of JBLMVY010000094.1, forward strand.
CAGCAACTCGACGCGGTGTTCGCGCGGATGGAGGCCGACATGCGCCAGGCGATGCCGCGCGAGGTCCGCGCGCCGGGCGCCGGGGTCGGCGAGGCTGCGTGGTCGGCGGCGCCCGACGACGCCGCGGGGGACACCGAGCTCGTGTTCTCGCGCGCGGGGCCCGACAGCATCGACGAGCCGGGCGCGGCCGGACAGCGCGTCGGATATCGCCTTCGCGGCCGCCGCCTCGAGGTGCTGTACTGGCCGCGGCTCGACGACGCCAGCGGACAGCCGCCGGCTGCCTATGTGCTCGTCGACGGCGTCCTTCGCTTTCGCGTCCTGCAGCTGACCGATGCCGGGGCATGGTCGGCGCGATGGCCCCTCGCGGGCCAGGGCGCCCTGCCGCGTGGCTTGCGCATCGAGCTGACCCTCGACGACGGCGGCGTCATCACGCGCACGCTCGCGCTGCAATGAGACGGCGAGCGCGCAGCCACCCGCAGCGAGGCCTCGCGCTGATCGTGGCGATGCTGGTCGCGGCACTCGCCGCCGCGGTCGCGGTGTCGCTCGCTGCCGGCCAGTCGCTGTGGTCGTCGCGGGTGCTG
>JBLMVY010000095.1:0-5524 GCA_050256935.1 Candidatus Levyibacteriota bacterium
TGTCCGGCGTGACGGCGGGCAACACCGCGCTGTGCACGGTCGGGCGCACCGGCAACGACCTGCACTACCGCGGCTACGACATCCTCGACATCGCCGCGACCTCGGAATTCGAGGAGATCGCGCACCTGCTCGTCCACGGCAGGCTGCCCACGCGGGTCGAGCTCGAGGCCTACCGGCGCAAGCTGCGCGCGCTGCGCGGCATTCCCGGGCCGGTGCGCACCGTGCTCGAGCAGATCCCCGCCTCCACCCACCCGATGGACGTCATGCGCACGGCGGTGTCGGCGCTGGGCACCGTGCTGCCCGAGAAGGACAGCCACGATGCCGCGGGCGCCCGCGACATCGCCGACCGCCTGATGGCGTCGATGGGCTCGATGCTGCTCTACTGGCACCACTACAGCCAGAACGGCGCGCGCATCGAGGTCGAGACCGACGACGCGTCGATCGGCGGGCATTTCCTGCACCTGCTGCACCGTCGCGCGCCCCCGCCGTCGTGGGTGAAGGCGATGCACACCTCGCTCAACCTCTACGCCGAGCACGAGTTCAATGCCTCGACCTTCGCCGCGCGGGTGATCGCCGGCACCGGCTCCGACCTCTACTCGGCGATCACCGGCGCCATCGGCGCCCTTCGGGGTCCCAAGCACGGCGGCGCCAACGAGGTCTCGCTGGAGGTCCAGTCGCGCTACCAGACGCCCGACGAGGCCGAGGCCGACATCCGCAGGCGGGTCGCGGCGCGCGAGGTCGTCATCGGCTTCGGCCACCCCGTCTACACGATCGCCGATCCGCGCAACAAGGTGATCAAGGAGGTCGCGCGCGAGCTGTCGACCGCCGCCGGCGACATGCGGCTGTTCGACATCGCCGAGCGCCTCGAGGCGGTGATGTGGGACGCCAAGAAGATGTTCCCCAACCTCGACTGGTTCTCGGCCGTCAGCTACCACATGATGGGCGTTCCCACCCCGATGTTCACGCCGCTGTTCGTCATCTCGCGGACCTCGGGCTGGGCCGCGCATGTCGTCGAGCAGCGCGAGGACGGCAAGATCATCCGTCCGTCGGCCAACTACACCGGCCCCGACAACCTGCGGTTCGTGCCCATCGACCAGCGCGGCTGACCCCCGCGCAAGGCCCTTTCCCGAACCGCGAACCGCGACCCGGAACCCTCCATGTCTGCGCACATCTCCAACGTCCGCCCCAAGCCCGACCAGGTGCTGGTCGACATCGTCGACTACGTCGCGGGCTTCAACATCACCAGCGCGGAGGCCTACTCGACCGCGCACTACTGCCTGCTCGACACCCTGGGCTGCGGCTTCGAGGCGCTGTCCTACCCGGCGTGCACCAAGCTGCTCGGCCCGATCGTTCCGGGGACGACGGTCCCCAACGGCGCCAGGGTTCCCGGCACCCCGTACCAGCTCGATCCGGTGCAGGCGGCGTTCAACCTGGGCGCGATGATCCGCTGGCTGGACTTCAACGACACCTGGCTCGCCGCCGAATGGGGCCACCCGTCCGACAACCTGGGCGGGATCCTGATGACCGCCGACTGGCTGTCGCGCAGCGCCGTCGCCGCGGGCAGGAACCCGCTGACGATGCACGACGTGCTGACGGCGATGATCAAGGCCCACGAGATCCAGGGCGTGATCGCCCTCCAGAACAGCTTCAACCGCGTGGGCCTCGACCACGTGGTGCTGGTCAAGGTCGCCTCGACCGCGGTGGTCGCGCAGATGCTGGGCCTGTCGCGCGACGAGATCATCAACGCCGTGTCGCTTGCCTTCGTCGACGGCCAGAGCCTGCGCACCTACCGCCATGCCCCCAACACCGGGTCGCGCAAGAGCTGGGCGGCCGGCGACGCGACCTCGCGCGCGGTGCGCCTCGCGCTGATCGCGAGGACCGGCGAGATGGGCTATCCGTCGGTGCTGACCGCCAGGACCTGGGGTTTCTACGACGTGCTGTTCAAGGGCCAGCCGTTCCGTTTCGATCGCCCCTACGGCAGCTACGTGATGGAGAACGTGCTGTTCAAGATCAGCTTCCCCGCCGAGTTCCACGCCCAGACCGCGGTCGAATGCGCGATGCAGCTCCATCCGCTGGTCAAGGACCGGCTCCCCGACATCTCGAAGATCACCATCCGCACCCACGAATCGGCGATCCGCATCATCGACAAGAAGGGACCGCTGGACAATCCCGCCGACCGCGACCACTGCATCCAGTACATGGTCGCGGTGCCGCTGATCTTCGGACGGCTGACGGCCGCCGATTACGAGGACAACGTCGCCGCCGACCCGCGCATCGACGCGCTGCGCGACAAGATGGTCTGCGTCGAGGACCCGCGCTTCTCCAAGGATTACCTCGACCCCGACCACCGCTCGATCGCCAACGGCATCACCGTCGAGTTCGCCGACGGCACCAAGATGCGCGAGATCGTCGTCGAGTACCCGATCGGCCACCGCCGCCGACGCAAGGAAGGCATCCCGGTGCTCCTCGACAAGTTCCGGGTGAACCTCGCGCGCCGCTTCGCCGCGAAGCAGCAGCAGGCGATCCTCGACGTCGCCCTCGACCCCAGGAAGCTCGCCGCCACGCCGGTCCACGAGTTCGTCGACCTGATGGTCGCCTGATCTCCCAGGAGTCTTCATGCGTCTATCCTCCATCGTTCTGCTGACCGCCCTCGCCCTGCCGTCGTACGCCGCTGCGCAGGAGTATCCGAAGCTCAGGCCCGGGCTGTGGGAAATGACCCGCACCGCCGACAACGCCCCCCAGCATCCGATGACGTCGGACATCTGCCTCGATGAAACGGTGCAGAAGGAGATGTTCGAGATGGGCAGCGGCGCCATGAAAGGCATGTGCAGCAAGCACGACTTCAGGATGTCGGGCGGGCGCGCCACCGGCGACTTCGTCTGCGACATGGGCGGAAGTCGCATGCATTCGAAGTCGGCGATGGTGATGAGCGGCGACACCGCCTACCGCACCGAGATCGACACGACCTACGACCCGCCTTTCATGGGCATGTCCAGGCTCAAGACCGTGCTGACGGCGCGCCGCCTCGGGCCCTGCAAGCCGGGGCAGCGTGCCGGCGACATGACCGTGGCGGGCGGTCGGACCATCAACATTCGCGACGTGCTGAACGGCAACGGCGGGAAGTGACCGTTGCCGGCGGCGCGCCAGGCGCAGAGGAAGAGTGAAAATGACCCGAAACACGTTCGACACGCTCAAGGACCTGCAGCTGGCCTCGGGCGCAACCGGCAGGTATTACTCGCTGCCCGCGCTGGAGAAGGCGGGCATCGGCAAGGTATCGCGGCTTCCGGTCTCGATGCGCATCGTCCTGGAGAGCGTGCTGCGCAACTGCGACGGCACCAAGCTCACCGAGCAGCACGTCCGGCAGGTCGCCAACTGGGCGCCGAACGCCCCGCGCGCCGACGAGATCCCCTTCGTCGTCGCCCGCGTGGTCCTCCAGGACTTCACCGGGGTCCCGCTGCTGTGCGACCTGGCCGCGATGCGCAACGTCGCCGCCGACATGAAGCGCGATCCCAAGGTCATCGAGCCGCTGGTCCCGGTCGACCTCGTCGTCGACCACTCGGTGATGATCGACTACTACGGCTCGCCCGATGCCCTCGATCTCAACATGAAGCTCGAGTTCAGGCGCAACGCCGAGCGCTACCAGTTCATGAAATGGGGGATGCAGGCCTTCGACACCTTCAAGGTGGTGCCCCCGGGCATCGGCATCGTGCACCAGGTGAACCTCGAGTACCTGGCCCGGGGCGTGCACAGCCGCAACGGCGTCTACTACCCCGACTCGCTGGTCGGCACCGACAGCCACACGACGATGATCAACGGCATCGGCGTGGTCGGCTGGGGCGTGGGCGGCATCGAGGCCGAGGCCGCGATGCTCGGCCAGCCCGTCTATTTCCTGACCCCGGACGTCGTCGGCGTCGAGCTCAAGGGCCGCCTCCCCGAAGGCGCGACCGCGACCGACCTGGTGCTGACCGTCACCGAGATGCTGCGCCGCGAGAAGGTCGTCGGCAAGTTCGTCGAGTTCTTCGGCGAGGGTGCGGCGACGCTGTCGGTGCCCGACCGGGCCACCATCGGCAACATGGCGCCCGAGTACGGCGCGACGATGGGCTTCTTCCCGGTCGACGCCGCGACCGTCGACTACCTGCGCGCGACCGGCCGCAGCGACGCCGAGCTCGACGCATTCGAGACCTACTACAAGGCACAGGGCATGTTCGGCATGCCGCGTGCCGGCGACATCGACTACAGCAAGACGCTGACGCTGGACCTCGCCTCCATCACGCCGTCGGTCGCCGGCCCGAAGCGTCCGCAGGACCGGATCGAGCTGCCGAAGCTCGCGTCGCGCTTCGCCGAGCTCTTCAGCAAGCCGGTGGGCGAGAACGGCTTCGCCCAGCCGGCAGAGCGCCTGCGCACGCGGCTGCAGACCCAGCCCACGCGCGCCGGGCGCGGCGCCATCAGCGACGCCTCGCTGCAGCTCGCGCAGAACGGCCTGCCGCGCGATGTCGTCGAGATGGTCAACAACCGTCCGACGCCCGACCGCATCGCGTCGCCGCCCGCAAGGCCGGTCGACATCGGCAACGGCGACGTGCTGATCGCCGCGATCACCTCCTGCACCAACACTTCGAATCCCAGCGTGCTGCTGGCCGCGGGCCTGCTCGCGAAAAAGGCGGTCGAGAAGGGACTCACCGTCAAGCCGCACATCAAGACCTCCCTCGCGCCGGGCTCGCGCGTGGTCACCGATTACCTGACCAAGACGGGCCTGCTGCCCTACCTCGAGAAGCTCGGCTTCGACGTCGCCGCCTACGGCTGCACGACCTGCATCGGCAATGCCGGCGACCTCGCCCCCGAGATCAACGAGGCGATCGCCGCCAACGACCTCGTGTGCGCCGCGGTGCTGTCGGGCAATCGCAATTTCGAGGCCCGCATCCACCCGAACCTCAAGGCGAACTTCCTGATGGCGCCGCCGCTGGTGGTCGCCTACGCGATCGCCGGCAGCGTGCTGAAGGACCTGTCGACCGAGCCGCTGGGAACGGGCACGCAGGGTCCGGTCTATCTGCGGGACGTGTGGCCGAGCTCGCACGAGGTCGCCGACCTCCTGCGCTACGCGCGCGATCCCGCCGCCTTCCGCAAGCTCTACGGCGACCTCGCCAACGCCAACCCGATGTGGAAGGCCATCGAGGGCTCGACCGGCCAGGTCTACGACTGGCCCGCCTCGACCTACATCGCCAAGCCGCCGTTCTTCGAGGGCTTCACCATGCAGCCCGCCCCGATCGGCAGCATCAAGGGCGCGCGGGTGCTGGGGATCTTCGGCGACTCGGTGACCACCGACCACATCTCCCCGGCGGGCTCGATCAAGCCGACGTCCCCGGCCGGCCTGTACCTGCAGGAAAAGGACGTCGCGGTCCCGGACTTCAACAGCTACGGGGCGCGCCGCGGCAACCACGAGGTGATGCTGCGCGGCACCTTCGCCAACGTCCGGATCCGGAACCTGATGCTGCCGCCCAAGGACGACGGCACGCGCGTCGAAGGGGGC
>JBLMVY010000096.1:0-11320 GCA_050256935.1 Candidatus Levyibacteriota bacterium
GAAGAGTGCCGAATGGGTGGATGCGGGCCATCGCGCCCTGCTGGTCACGGTCGTGCAGACCTTCGGCAGCTCGCCACGGCCCGAAGGGGCGATGCTCGCCGTCCGCGACGACGGGCTGGTCGTCGGGTCGGTGTCGGGGGGATGCATCGAGGACGACATCGTCTCCCGCACGCGGCGCGAAGGGCAGCGCGCGACGCGATGCGAGGTCGTCACCTACGGCGTCTCCGCCGACGAGGCACGCCGGTTCGGATTGCCCTGCGGCGGCACGATCCGGCTGGTGCTGGAGCCGCTGACCCCCGACTCGGGCATCCGCGCCCTGCTGACCGAAGTCGAGGCCGGGCGCCTGACTGCGCGCCGGCTGACCATCGCCGACGGCACCTGGACGCTGCAGAAGGCGGCGGCGACCGACCACCTCACCTTCGACGGCGCGGTGCTGACGACGATCCACGGACCGCGCTACCGGATGCTGGTGATCGGCGCCTCGCAGCTCTCCAAGTACCTGGCGCAGATCGCTATCGGCCTCGATTACCAGGTCACGGTCTGCGATCCGCGCGACGAATACACCGACACCTGGGATGTTCCCGGCGTCAACCTGGTGCGCACGATGCCCGACGACACCGTGCAGGCGATGCGGCTCGACGAGCGCTGCGCGGTCGTCGCGCTGACGCACGATCCCAAGCTCGACGACCTGGCGCTCCTCGAAGCGCTGAAGTCGCCCGCGTTCTACGTCGGCGCGCTGGGGTCGCGCGCCAACAACGCCAAGCGGCGCGAGCGGCTGCGCGAGTTCGACCTCAGCGACGCGCAGATCGCGCGGCTGCACGGCCCGATCGGCCTGTACATCGGCAGCCGCACGCCGCCGGAGATCGCGATCTCCATTCTCGCCGAGATCACGGCGGTCAAGAACGCGGTCGCGCTCGACGCGATCCTGCCCGTCGCCGCGGCCAAGGAGCGCTTCGCAGCCACGCCCGCGTGCAGCAACGCCGCCTGAGGCTTCGGCGCCATGCATCCCAACGATCCCAGGCTCAAGTCGTTCGTGCCGGTCGACCGGGATTCGCATTTCCCGATCCAGAACCTTCCGTTCGGGGTGTTCACGACGCCGGCCAACTATGCGCCGCGCGCCGGCGTTGCGATCGGCAGCCAGATCCTGGACCTTGCCGTGCTCGAGCAGGCCGGGCTGATCGAGGTCGTTCCCGGCGAGCGCCTGTTCAACCGGTCGACGCTCAATGCATTCATCGAGCGCGGTCCCGAGGTCTGGGCACGGGCGCGGGCGGAAGTCAGCGACCTCTTGCGCCACGACAACCCGAGGCTGCGCGACGACGCGGCGCTGCGCACGCGGGCGCTGGTGCCGGCGACCGCGGCGCGCATGCTGATGCCCATCACGGTATCGGGCTACACGGATTTCTACTCGTCGAAGGAGCACGCGACCAACGTCGGCTCGATGTTCCGCGACCCCAAGCATGCGCTGCTTCCCAACTGGCTGCACGTTCCGATCGCCTACAACGGTCGGGCGAGCTCGGTGGTCGTCAGCGGCACCCCGGTGCTGCGACCCAACGGGCAGATCAAGCGTCCCGAACTGGCGACGCCGGTGTTCGGCCCTTCGGAGAAGCTCGACTTCGAGCTCGAGACGGCGTTCATCGTCGGCGCCGGCAATGCGCTGGGCGAGCCCATTCCGGTGGCGCGCGCCCGCGAGCGCGTGTTCGGCATGGTGCTGATGAACGACTGGAGCGCGCGGGACATCCAGCAATGGGAGTACATTCCGCTGGGTCCGTTCAACAGCAAGTCCTTCGCGACGTCGATCTCGCCCTGGATCGTCACCATGGAGGCACTCGAGCCGTTCCGGGTCCCGGGGCCCGTGCAGGATCCGCCGCCGCTCCCTTACCTGCAGACCGAGGGCGCGCAGGCCTACGACGTCCATCTGGAGGCCAGCCTCGCGCCCGCCGGCAAGCCGGCGACGACGATCTGCAGGACCAATCTCAAGCACCTGTACTGGAGCGTCGCCCAGCAGCTCGCGCATCACACGGTGTCCGGATGCAACGTGCGGGTGGGCGACCTGATGGGGTCGGGCACGATCAGCGGGCCCACGCCCGACTCGCTGGGATCGCTGCTCGAGCTGACCTGGAACGGCACGCGGCCGCTCACGCTCCAGGACGGGAGCGAGCGCCGGTTCCTCGAGGACGACGACGAGGTGGTCCTCACCGGCTACGCGCAGGCCAAGGGCTATCGCGTCGGCTTCGGCGAGGTGCGCGGGCGCGTCGTCGCCGCACGCGCGGCGTAGCGGAGGCAGGCGGCGCCGGCGGTTCCCTGCTCAGTGGAAGTCGCGCGAGCGCGTGGGCAGCGCACCGAGCAGCGGCGTCAGGTCGGCGAGACGGCCGGCGAGCACGTGGACGACCGGGCCCTCGCGCTCCACCTTGCCGTAGACGGCGAGCAATCGCGAGCCCAGGAGCTCGCGCCGCTGCCGCTCGCCGAGATCGCGCCACACGATGACGTTGGTCGTCCCCGTCTCGTCCTCGAGGGTCACGAACACGACGCCGCTCGCCGTGTCGGGGCGCTGGCGTCCGATGACGATTCCGGCCGTGCGGACCAGACGGCCGTGCGGTGCGTTTCCGATCTCGTCGGCCGAGGCGAGGCGGCGTTGGCGCAGCTGGCGACGCAGCAGCGCGAGCGGATGGCGACGCAGCGTCAGCCCGAGGCGCCGATAGTCGGCGACGATGTCCTGGCCCTCGGTGGGCGCCGGCAGGGCCGGCTGCGCCTCGGCGAAGCGGGTGCCGGCGAGCAGCGGCGGCAGCCGCTCGACGCCGGCGACGTTCCAGGCGGCAGCGTGCCGGTGTCCCGCGAGCGAGGCCAGCGCGTCGGCATCGGCGAGCGCGGCGAGATCGCGCCGGTCGAGCGCCGCACGATGCGCGAGGTCGGCGACGTCCGCGAACGGCCGCTCGCGCCGTGCTTCGACGATCCGCTGCGCGCCGGCTTCCGACAGCCCGCCGACCATCCGCAGGCCCACACGCAGTGCAGATTTCTCCAGCGTGCAATCCCATGCGCTGATCGTCACGTCGGGCGCTCGCACGTCGACGCCGTGCCGGCGCGCATCGGCGACGAGCTGGGCGGGTGCGTAGAAACCCATCGGCTGCGAATTCAGGAGCGCTGCGCAGAACGCCGCCGGCTCGTGATGCTTGAGCCAGGCCGATACGTAGACCAGCAATGCGAACGACGCGGCGTGCGATTCCGGGAAGCCGTATTCGCCGAAGCCCAGGATCTGGCGGTAGACCTGTTGCGCGAAAGCAGGGTCGTAGCCCCGGGCGCCCATGCCTTCGACCAGGCGCTGCTCGAAGTGCTGCAGGCCGCCCTTGCGCTTCCAAGCCGCCATCGACCGGCGCAGGCGATCGGCTTCGCCGGGCGTGAAGCCGGCGGCGACGATCGCGAGCTGCATCACCTGTTCCTGGAAGATCGGCACGCCCAGCGTGCGCTCCAGCACGCTCCTGACCGCATCGCTGGGATAGGTGACGCGCTCCAGTCCCTGCCGCCGCTTGAGGTAAGGGTGCACCATGCCGCCCTGGATCGGACCCGGGCGGACGATCGCGACCTCGATCACCAGATCGTAGAACGTCCGCGGCTTGAGACGCGGCAGCATCGACTGCTGGGCGCGCGATTCGATCTGGAACACGCCGACGGTGTCGGCGCGCTGGATCATCGCGTAGACGTCGGGGTCTTCCGCCGGGATGTCCTGCATCCGCAGCGGTTTCCCATCGCGCGAGGACACCATGTCGAGCGCGCGATGGATCGCCGTGAGCATCCCCAGTGCCAGGCAATCGACCTTGAGCAGCCCGATCGCGTCGAGGTCGTCCTTGTCCCACTGGATGACGGTGCGATCCTCCATCGCCGCGTTCTCGACCGGGACCATCCGCTCGAGCGACCCTTGCGCGATCACGAAGCCGCCGACGTGCTGCGACAGGTGCCGGGGGAAGCCGAGGATCTGGCCTGCGAGCGTGACGACGCGGCGGATGACCGGATTGGCGGGATCGAACCCGGCCTCGCGGATGCGGTCGGCTTCGATCGCGCGACCGTCCCACCATGCGAACACGCCCGCGAGCCGGTCGAGCTGCGCGGAATCGAGGCCCAGCGCGCGCCCGACGTCGCGTACCGCGCTCTTCGGACGATAGGTGATGAGCGTCGCGGCCAGCGCCGCGCGCTTGCGCCCGTACTTGCGATAGACGTATTGCATCACCTCTTCCCGGCGCTGATGCTCGAAATCGACGTCGATGTCTGGAGGCTCGTTGCGCTCCCGGCTGATGAAGCGCTCGAACAGCGTCGAGCCGCGCGCCGGGTCGACTTCGGTGATGCCGAGCGCATAGCAGACCGCCGAATTGGCCGCCGACCCGCGTCCCTGGCACAGGATGTCCTGCGACCGCGCGTAGGCGACGATGTCGTGGACGGTCAGGAAATAGGGCTCGTAGCGAAGCTCGGCGATCAGCGCGAGCTCGTGCTCGATCTGCGCGCGCACATCCGGTGAAATCAGCGGCGCAATCAGGGACGGACCACGTTTTAAAACGTGGTCCGTCCCGTTTTTTGCGGGGGCCGTCCCGGCTTTTGCGGGTTCGGGGTAGCGGCGGGCGAGGCCGGTCTCGACGAGCTTGCGCAGCCATGAGGTCGCCGTTTCGCCGGGCGGGACGATCTCCTGCGGGTATTCGTAGCGCAGTTCGTCGAGGGAAAAGCGGCAGCGCTCGGCGATCGCGAGGGTTTCGGCGAGCAGCGCGGGTGGATAGAGACCGGCCAGCCTCGCGCGGGAGCGCAGATGGCGTTCGCCGTTGGGGAAGAGCGCGTGTCCGCAGTCTGCGAGGGGTGTCTTCAGGCGGACTGCAGTGAGCGTGTCCTGCAGCGCACGCCGCGCGCGCACGTGCATGTGCGCGTCGCCGGCGGCGGCGAGCGGCAGGCCGCTGCCGCGCGACAGCGCCTCGAGGCGTGCCAGTCGTGCGCCGTCGCCGGCCCTGGCGAACAGCCCGACGCCGATCCAGGCGCGGTCGGCGAACACCTCGCGCATCCAGCGTCCGGTCGCTTCCATCGCCGGATCGATCGCGTCGCTGCGCGGATCGACGGCAGGCAGCCACAGCGCTAGGCAGGAGGATGCGAGTGCTGCGACGTCGTCGCGCGTCAGCCGGTACGTGCCCTTGGGCGAACTGCGCCGGCCGCGCGTGATCAGTTGCGACAGATCGCCATAGCTCGCACGATCCCGCGCGAGCAGCACCAGCTTCGTGCGATCGGCCAGCGTGAATTCGCTGCCGAGGATCAGCGGCAACCCCGCGTCCTTCGCCGCCATGTGCGCGCGCACCGCAGCGGCGAGCGAGCATTCGTCGGTCAGCGCCAGCGCCGCATAGTGCTGGCCAGCGGCGCGCTCGACGAGCTCCTCGGGATGCGAGGCGCCGCGCAGGAACGAATAGTTCGACAGGCAGTGCAACTCGGCGTAGGCGGGGAGGAGGTCGGGGGCGGACATGCCGTGCGGGATGAATCGGATGCGGGGAGGTCGACAGGCGGCCGTAGGGACCGGAGAACCGTACAAATATACGGTATCCGGGCGACCCGCGCCAGCGCCGCCCCGCCCCACCGGGAAGACTCCCCGACGACGGTCGCGAGCGTCTGTGCAGCGCAGGGTCGTCGCGCCGGTACTTCCCGAGGAAGGCGTCGAGACCGCAGTGGCCGCCGTCGTGGCCGAGCTCGACGCCGGGATGTCGCAGGATCCTGCTCACAGGCGAGGCGCCTCACCTCGGCCAGAGCGACGTTGAGCAACCGCGGTCGCTGTCGACGGACCGTGCCACCCGCCAGGGACAGGCGCTGCGGTCGATCTTCGGGCGTTCGCGGGTGATGCATTGCGGTCGAGGGCGTGCAGGAACCGGCGCTCCGAGATCCGGCGCCGGCGCTCGACGAGCTCCTGCTGCGTTACCGCGATCCGGCCTGCCGGGCCGTCGGCCACCTGCTCCTAGGCTGCGCTTGCGAGTTGCCGCACCACGGCGCCGCGTCGCGGCCGGATCTGGCCGAACGGCGTGGGAGGCGCGATCTCGAAGCCTTGGGCGTAATCGATGCCGATCGCGCCCACCGCCTGCAGGGTGTCGCGGGTCTCGACGGACTCGGCGATGGTCTTCTTGCCCATGATGTGTCCGATCCGGTGGATCGCCTCGACCATCGCATGATTGACAGGATCCTGCAGCATGTCCCTGACGAAGCTCCCGTCGATCTTCACATAGTCGACCGGGAGGTGCTTCAGATAGGTGAACGACGACACGCCGACGCCGAAATCGTCGAGGGCGAAGCGGCAGCCGAGGCCACGCAGCGCGGTCATGAATTCGATCGCTTTCGACAGTGACGCCACTGCGGTGGTCTCGGTGATCTCGAAGCACACCCAGGAATGCGGAACACGGAAGCGAATGAACTGCTCCTGGACAAATCCGAGGAAACCGTCGTCGCCGATGGACGCTCCCGAGATGTTGATCGCACAGACACCGATGGCCGAGGCGTCCGCGCCCGTCTCGCGCTGCCGTGCCAGGATCCCCAGCGCGGTCGCAATCACCCAGCGGTCGATGGCGGACATCAGATGGTAGCGCTCCGCAGCCGGTATGAACGACGTTGGCGGCACCAGCTCGCCGTTCGCGTCCCGGAGCCTCAGCAGCAGCTCGGTGTACGGCGAGATCTCCGGGTCGCCGTGGATGTCCTGCACGCGCTGGCCGTAAAGGCAGAATTGGTCGTTGGCGAGCGCATGATGGATCCTGCTCACCCATTCCATCTCGCCCTTGCGCAATGTCACCTCGTCGCTGTCCGGGGTGTAGACCTGGACGCGATTGCGTCCCTTGTCCTTGGCCATGTAGCACGCGGCATCGGCGGCGGAAAGTACGCCGGCCAGGGTGTGCGGGCCATCGGCGAGGTCGACGACGCCCACGCTCGCTCCAATCCTGAACGAACGCTGATTCCACTGGAAACTGAAGTCGGAAATCGCCTTGCGCATCGATTCGGCGATCAGCTGCGCGGGTTCAGGGGCGCAATGCTCCAGCAGCACGCCGAACTCGTCGCCGCCCAGGCGGGCGAGGGTGTCGCCTTCGCGCAGACGGGGACGAAGCATGGCGCTCACCTGCCGCAGCAGTTCGTCGCCTGCGGCATGGCCGCAGGTGTCGTTGACGAGCTTGAATTCGTCCAGATCGACATAGAGCACCGCATGATTGGCGGCGTGGTGCTCCGCCTCGACCAGCGCCATGCTGACACGCCGCTCGAACTCGCGGCGGTTGAGCAGCCCGGTGAGGGGGTCGTGACTTGCGAGGTAAGCGAGACGCGTGGCGTACTGCCGTTCGCGGCTCATGTCGTGGAACACCAGCACGGCCCCCGTGACGTCGCGCGCCCGATCGCGGATGGGCGCCGCTGAATAGTCGATCGCGACCGGTGCCTCGTGGCGTCTGCGCAGCACGACGTTGCCTTCCGACTGGACGATGGCGCGGTCGCGCAGAGCGAGCGCGACCGGATCGGCGACGTTGGCTCCTGTCGCTTCGTCGAACACGGCGAATACCGACGGCAGCGCGGCCCCATGAGCTTCGTCACTGCGCCATCCGGTCAGCCGCTCCGCGACCGGGTTCAGGAATTCCACGTTGCCGAGCGTATCGACGGTTATGACGGCATCGGCGATCGACGCCAAGGTGACCTGCGCGCGCTCCTTCTCATCGTATACCTGTGCCTCCGCCTGCTTGCGATCGGAGATGTCGGTGAGCGACCCGGCCATCCGCAGGGCGGTGCCGCGGGCACCCAGCACGGCGCGGCCGCGGATGCAGAACCAGCGACATGCGCCGTCACCGGTGCGGATCCGGAGCTCGAGGTCGAGAGGATCCCCGGAAGACAGGTGCCGGCGGAACGCATGGACAACGCGCTTGCGGTCCAGGCGGCTGACGAGTCGCAGGAACGAGCCTGCGGTCTCGCGCATCGTGCCGGGTTCATGCCCGAGCAGTTCCTCGCACCGATGCGAGAAATAGAGCAGGGGCTCGGCGAGATTCCAGTCCCAGATGCCGTCGTTGGTCCCGCTGATCGCGTGGTCATAGCGCTGCTGGCTGGCGCGCAGTGCCGCCTGCAGCATGTCCTCGCGGTGGGTCAGGCGGCGCGTACGCAGGACAGCCATCAGCACCAGCGAGACGGCGACCAGCAGCATCGCAACCGTGAGCAGCGTCTCGATCCGGCGCGAGGCTGCGGCGAACGTCGCCGAGAACGCGCGCTCGAGCGCGGTGAGCTCGCGATCGGCCGAACGTATGCCGGCCATCCGCGTCTGCAGCTCGCGGGGCGTGCCTTTGCCTTCGGCCACGGCCGCGTGCATCGCTCTTGCCGATGCGTCGATCTCGGCCACGAGGCGATCACCCTCCGCCCAAAGGCGTCTCCCGTCCGTCATGTAATCGACATTCCGGAACCATCGGTACAGATCGATCATTCCGTCGACATCCGCGGGATCGTTGCCCGCGGCGAGCAGACCTTCGCGGGCGAGCGCCACGTCGGGCGATGGCTTGTCGAGCTCGAGGCGCGCCGCGCGTGCCGCCTTCAGCCCCGCGATTTCGCCGACATAGCGGTCGTACTGGTCCTCGTTGCGGGTCCTGGCGTAATCGTCGAGAGCCTCGATCGCCGCCTTCTGGGCGCTCGCCCAGTAGCTTTCGGCGGTGATGTAGGCGCGCGCGCCCCGTACGACCTGCAGGGTCGCGGCGCCGAAGATCAGCAGCAGGCCGACGATCGCGACGAACGGCCAGACGAGTCGCGCCAGGCTCCATGGCGTCCGTTCTGCGTGCATGGTCGGACGGGATTCGAACATCGAGAGAGCACCCACCGCTTGTCGCGGCGATCGCAAGGGTAATTGCGCGGGCGATGCAAGTACCGCGCCATCGCGCGCATGCGCTTGTGGTGAACAGGGGCGCAGCGCGTGGGTCCGCGAATTGCTACGTGCTGCAGCGCAGGTCATCCCGCGGGTGGCGTCGGGCAGTTGCGGATGCCACGGACCGCGCAGCAGCGAGGATTGCAGCCAATGAAGGCACAAGTCATGCGGTGTCGGATATGCAGCGAGATGCTGAAGGGCCGCGGGAAGGTCTGCGAGGACTGCATGCTCGAGATCGACCGCGGCCGCATGGTTGCCCGGGCGATGGTGGCCGACGACTCCACCACAGGCGCATTGGCGCCATCGCTGCCGCTGGCCGACAGCCCGAGCAATGCATCCGCTCCTGCGCACAGATTGTGGGGGACAACGCGGCAATCGCGAGCCATCGCGTTTGCCGTCGCCTGCTCGGTTGCGCTCGCCAGTGCCACCGCCGCCTATTTCGAGTGGCGTGTCCTTGCGCCCGGCGCGCCACCTCTCGCCGTCGCCCACGTTCCCCGCACCATCGACCCGGCCCCGGGCGAGCTCGCAGCGGCGGGAGCCGTCGCCTTGTCGCCGCCGCGGGCGGAGGTACCGAAATCGTGGCACAAGTCGGCAGCGCTGCCGCACCGGGCTGCGGCGTCCGGACGTTCCGCGGTCCGCGAGCCCGTTGCCAAGGAACCCAGGTCGACCGCCATGCCCGCCACGAGTCCTCCAACCCTTGCCGCGGCGCTCGCTCCCTGCAGGTCCGAATTCCTGCTGGTGCGATTCGCATGCGAGCAGCGGGCGCGTGTCAAATACTGCGAGCACAGGACGGGCCAAGTGCCCGAGTGTCCGCAGACGCCGATCTTCACCGACCGCGGCTGACGCCGCCGCAATCGGCCGGGACGGTGCCGGCGATGGCCGACGCCGGACCGGATCCGGCTAACGGGACTCCTCCTTCCCGGACGGTTGCGCGGGCGATTGCGTGGGCGCAGCGATCCGGACCTCGGCTCGCAGCGATGGGATCTGGTCGAGCTGGCTCTGCAATTCGGCGTCGACCAGCGCCCGGTGGCGCTCGCAGATCGGATCGCGGCAGACGGCGTCGGATGGCGTGCAGGGCCAGAAGCGGCAGTGCGCGTCGATGTAGGCCTGCCGGACGCCCGCAGCCGCCCGCAGCTTGTGCTGCAGCTCCTCGAAGAACGCGTCGCGCGCGGCTTCCGACGCGAACGTGTCGGGAACCAGGATCAGCTCCGGCGGCGTCAAGTACGCGAACGGGCTGCTGTGCTTCGGGGTCTTCGCGGCGATGGCGACCATGGCGGGCGCCAGCAGGATCGCCGCCGGCGGGAACGCCATGACGGCGCCGGCGGTCAGCGCGCCTCCCGCGCGCCGCACGGTTGCTCCCTGCTCGTATTCGACCTCGGTGGTCGGCAGGAACGGGAAGGTCATCCGCTGCTCGAGGTAGCCCTCCTTGCGGCAGACGACGTCGATCGACGCGTTGATCCTCGGGACCAGGGCGATGCCCGGGGTGGACGGAACCGAGGCGACCTCGGCGCCTTCCTGCATGACCGAGCACGCGGCGCCCGCGGGATCGGTGCGCAGCGGCAGCTCCTGCATCACGTCGGCGCCGCGCCGGGTTTGCGTCGTCGCGCAGGCCGCCAGCGCCATGGACACGGCGACGACCAGCGCGCCAGGCAGGAGACGCATCCGAATATCCCCCTCGGATGCATTTTCGCCCCTCGCGTCCGCGTCGCCTTGACCCATGTCAACGGCACGCAGGGCGCTCCCGGGCCGAGCGAAGCCGGGTCGGGCCCGCCGATGGATCCTGAGCCCCCGGGCCATGACGTAAGATGCAATCCCTTGCCTGCGCCGCGTGGACGTCGATCCGCGGCGCGCCCGCCATCCCTGATCGACCACAACGCCACCGACGATGCCGCAGATCGCCTTCGACCGCTTCTACCGCTACGCCGAGCTCACCGACATCCTCCACGCCCTGGCGCACGAACACCCGCAACTGGTCTCGATCGAGGCCGCGGGGAAGAGCCACGAGGGTCGCGACATCTGGGTGCTGACGGTCACCAACGTCGCCACCGGCGCGGCCTGCGACAAGCCCGCCTTCTGGGTCGATGGCAACATCCATTCGACCGAAGTCGCGGCCTCGGCGGCTGCCCTCCATTTCGTCGACACGCTGGTCAGGGGTTACGGCAAGGATGCCGAGGTGACGCGTGCGCTGGACACGCGGGCGTTCTACGTCTGTCCGCGCATCAATCCCGACGGCGCCGAATGGGCGCTCGCCGACCGGCCGAAATGGGTGCGCTCGTCGACGCGTCCCTATCCGCTCGACGTGGAGGAGATCGAGGGCCTCGCCGTCGAGGACATCGACGGCGACGGCCGCATCCTGCAGATGCGCATTCCCGATCCCAACGGCCTGTGGAAACCCCATCCGCAGGAGCCGCGGCTGATGGTGCGCCGCGATCCGACCGAGACCGGCGG
>JBLMVY010000097.1:0-5050 GCA_050256935.1 Candidatus Levyibacteriota bacterium
AGGTCGCAAGCCTCGACGTGCAGCGCGCGCGCATCGGCGTCGCTGAACACGGCGACGGTCTCGACGCCCATCCTGCGCGCGGTGCGCGCGATCCGGCACGCGATTTCGCCGCGATTGGCGATCAGGATCCTGTCGAACACTATCGGTGCTCCGTCATCGAATTCCCGAACCAGCCCGCGATGCGCACGAAGATGCGCCGGATCGCGCGCCAGACCTTCGGCAGCAGCCAGATCACCAGCACGACCAGCAGCGCCAGCACGACCAGCGCGACCGCGGGATGGGCCAGCGCCAGCCACAGCAGCCCGCCGACGGCGACGTCCTCGGTCAGCGACGCCCCCCAGTTCGAGAACGGCTCGGGCGAGGTGTTGATCAGCATGCGGCTGCCGGCCTTGGTGAAATGGCTGCCCGCGGCCAGCGTCCCGCCGAGAATCGCTGCGGCGAGCATCGTCGCCGACGACGAATCGCCGAACACGCTCGCCGCGAGCGCCGCGCCCGCGGGGATCCGTATCAGCGTATGGACGGCGTCCCACAGCGAATCGACTGCCGGAACCTTGTCGGCGAAGAACTCGACGGCGCACATGAAGCCGGATGCGGCGAGCACCAGCGGATGCGCGAGGATCGCGAGGCCCGGCGGCAGCTCGACCCATCCCAGCCAGCCTGCGGCGCCGACGACGAACAGCACGGCGTAGAGGCGCAGGCCGCTCGCGAACCCCAGCGCGGCCGCGAGGGTGACGAGTTGCCAGGTGTCGAGCTGCGACAGCGCGCTCATGCGCCGATCAGTCCTTGCCCTGGTCGCGGACCCAGGCGGGCGCCCGCTTGCCGAGGAAAGCCGCCACGCCTTCCCTGCCCTCGTCGGAGGCGCGCACCGCGGCGATGTGCCGGGCGGTGCCGGCGATCACGTCGGCATCGATGGGACGGTGCGCGACACCGCGGATCAGCGCCTTGCATTCGAGCTGCGCGTTGGGACCGACGGCGAGCAGCAGGTGCAGGATCTCGTCGATGCGCGCGTCCAGCGCCTGCACGGGGACCACCTCGTGCAGCAGCCCGATCGAGCGCGCGGTCGCCGCGTCGAAACGCTCGGCGGTCAGGAAATAGCGGCGGGCCTGGCGCGCGCCGATCGCCTCGATCACGTACGGACCGATGGTCGCGGGAATCAGGCCGAGCCTCGCCTCCGACAGCGCGAACGTCGCCTCGGCGGCGCCGACCGCGATGTCGCAGGCGGCGACCAGGCCGACGCCACCGCCATAGGCGGCGCCATGGACACGGGCGATCGTCGGCTTGGACAGCGCGTAGATCGCGCGCAGCATCGCCGCCAGCGCGTTGGCGTCGGCGAGGTTCTCCTCGGGCCCGTAGGCCGCCATGCGCTTCATCCAGTTGAGGTCGGCGCCGGCGCAGAAGCTCCTGCCCTCGCCGGCCAGCACCACCGCGCGCACCGCGGGATCGTCGTCGAGGTCGACGAAGGTCTCGGTGAGGCGCGCGATCAGCGTCTCGTCGAAGGCATTGTGGATGTCGGGCCGCGTGAGCGTGACCGTCGCCACGGCGTCGCGCACGGATACGCTGCAGGGCGGGCGGGCACCCGGCGCGGGCGAGGTCGGTGGACGGGTCATCGCTGGTGATCCATGGGTTGCCGGTGGAAGGGATGGGGCCGGGGCCCGGGTCGGGGCATCGCTCGCGGTCCGCTGGCGAGGGGTCAGAGCCGCTTCGCGGCTTCCTCGAGCATCACTTCGGTCGCGCCGCCGCCGATGGCGAGGATCCGCGCATCGCGCCACAGGCGCTCGATCGCCGTGTCCCGAATATAGCCGATCCCTCCGTGGAACTGCTGGCAGGCATAGGCGACGTCGTTCGCGAGCTCGCCGCAAAGCGCCTTCAGCTCCGACATCTCGCGCACGCAGTCGCGGTCTTGCGCCGACAGCCACGCGCAATGGAGCGCGAAGCTGCGCGCGGCCTCGGTGCGGGCGTGGAGCAGCGCCAGCCGCTGGCGGATCGCCTGGCGATCCCACAGCACGCCGCCGAAAGCGCTTCTCCCCTTCACGTAGGCGAGCGCCAGATCCAGCGCCGACTGCGCGTTGCCGATCGCCATCGCCGCGAGCGCCAGGCGCTCGCGCTGGAAGTTCCTCATCAGCGCGAAGAAGCCCTGGTTCTCGGCGCCCAGCATCTGCGAGGCCGGAATCCTGCAGGATTCGAACACCAGCTCCGCCGTGTCCGACGAGCGCCACCCCGACTTGTCGAGCACCTGCCCGACGCGCAATCCCGGCGTGCCCCGCTCGACGCAGAACATCGAGATGCCGCGCGCGCCCGTCTCGACGGGCGCGGTCCGCGCCGCGACGAAGTACAGGTCGGCGTTGACGCCGTTGGTGATGAACATCTTGCTGCCGTCGAGCACGAAGGCGTCGCCGTCGCGCCGGGCACGGGTCCGCATGCGCGCGACGTCCGAGCCCGCATCGGGCTCGGTGACCGCGACGGCCGTCAGCACCTCGCCGCGGACGATGCCGGGCAGCCAGCGGCGCTTCTGCGACTCGGTCCCCGCATGCACGAGATGGGGCGACGCCATGTCGGTGTGGACGAGCACGGTGACGACGAATCCGCCGTAGGTCGAGCGCGACAGCGCCTCGGCGAACACGTAGTTGGTGAGCGCATCGGCGTCGGCGCCGCCGAAGGCCTCCGGGGCCATCAGGCCCAGCCAGCCGAGTTCGCCCATGCGGCGCAGCACCTCGCGGGGAACGCTGCCCTGGCGCTCCCAGGCCTCGGCCCGGGGCTCGATCTCGCGCGCGACGAAGCGCTCGACCTGCTCGCGCAGCAGCGCGCGCTCGGGGGTGTCGTAGATGCTTGCAGGCATCGCCCCTGCGTCCTGCTCCCGGGCTGCGTCGTCGGGGGCCATGGCGCCGGTCACATCCTGAAGACGCCGAAGGTCGTCGGCTCGATCGGACGATTGAGCGACGCCGAGATCGCGAGCCCCAGCACGCGCCGGGTGTCCGCGGGGTCGATCACGCCATCGTCCCACAATCTCGCGCTGGCGAAATACGGATGCCCTTCGTGCTCGTACTGCGCGCGTATCGGCGCCTTGAAAGCCTCCTCCTCCTCCGCGCTCCACGTCCCGCCCCGGGCCTCGATGCCGTCGCGCCGCACGGTCGCGAGGACGGTGGCCGCCTGCTCGCCCCCCATCACGGAGATCCTCGCGTTGGGCCACATCCAGAGGAAGCGCGGATTGAACGCGCGTCCGCACATGCCGTAGTTGCCGGCGCCGTAGCTGCCGCCGATGATCACCGTGAACTTGGGCACCTGCGCGCAGGACACCGCCGTCACCATCTTCGCCCCGTCGCGGGCGATGCCGCCGGACTCGTATTTCTTGCCGACCATGAAGCCGGTGATGTTCTGGAGGAACACCAGCGGTATGCGGCGCTGCGCGCAGAGCTCGATGAAGTGCGCGCCCTTGAGCGCCGATTCGGAATAGAGGACTCCGTTGTTCGCGACGACACCGACCGGATAGCCCCAGATCCTCGCGAATCCCGTCACCAGCGTCGTTCCGTAGCGCGCCTTGAACTCGTCCATCGCCGAATCGTCGACGATGCGGGCGATCACCTCGCGCGCGTCGTAGGGCTTGCGGATGTCGGCGTTGATGACGCCGTAGAGCTCCTCCGCCGGGTAGCGCGGCGGCAGGGGCTTCGCGACTTCGAGGCCGACCTCCTTGCGCCGGTTGAGGTTGCCGACGATGCGCCTCGCGATCGCCAGCGCGTGGTGGTCGTTCTGCGCGAAATGATCGGCCACCCCCGACACCCGGGTGTGGACGTCGGCGCCGCCCAGCTCCTCCGCCGTCACGATCTCGCCGATGGCGGCCTTCACCAGCGGCGGCCCGGCCAGGAAGATCGTGCCCTGCTCGCGGACGATGATCGACTCGTCGCACATCGCGGGCACGTAGGCGCCTCCCGCCGTGCACGAGCCCATGACCACCGCGATCTGCGCGATGCCCTCGGCGGAGAGCGTCGCCTGGTTGTAGAAGATGCGGCCGAAATGGTCGCGGTCGGGAAAGACGTCGGTGTGGTTGGGCAGGTTGGCGCCGCCCGAATCGACCAGGTAGATGCAGGGCAGGCCGTTCTGGCGCGCGATCTCCTGCGCGCGCAGGTGCTTCTTGACCGTCATCGGGTAGTACGTCCCGCCCTTGACGGTCGCGTCGTTGCAGACGATGACGCACTCGCGCCCGGCGACCCGCCCGATGCCGGTGATGATGCCCGCCGAGGCGATGTTGTCGCCGTACATGTCGAAAGCGGCGAGCTGCGAGAGCTCGAGGAACGGGCTCCCCGGATCGAGCAGCGCGCGCACCCGCTCGCGGGGAAGGAGCTTGCCCCTCGCGACGTGGCGCGCCCGGGCCGCGTCGCCGCCTCCCAGCTCGATCGCGGCGATCTTCGCGCGCAGGTCGGCGCAAAGCGCCATCATCGCGTCGCGATTGGCGGCGAACACCGGGTCGCGCGTCGAGAGTCTGGATTCGATGGTCGGCATGGGAATGTCGGCGGGTCGGCGTGGCGTTGCGGGCAGTGGATCTGCGGACGGGGCGCGGAGGTCAGGCAGGCTGCGGCCTCGGATGCCCGGGCATCAGCGCATAGGGATGCATCCAGCGCGGCTGGCCGCGCAGCCTGCCGAGCCAGTCGCGGATGTGCGGATAGTCGTCCCAGTCGACGCCGATCTCCTCGGGCCAGAACAGGTATCCGGCCAGCGACAGGTCGGCGATCGTCAGGCGGTCGCCGACGACGAAGCTGCGCGTCTCCAGATGGGCGTTCAGGACCGCCCAGGCCGCTTCGGCGCGCCTGCGGAACTCCGCCATCACCGCCGGGTCGGATTTGGCGGCGAACGTGCGCATGAAGCGCAGCGTCGCCGTGTAGCTGGTCAGCTTGTGGTTGTCGAACAGCAGCCAGCGCAGCACCTCGCGCCGCTCCTCGGGATCGCGCGCCCCGAAGCGGCCGAGGGTGTCGGCGAGGTAGTCGAGGATCACCCCCGACTGGGAAAGCGTCCGGACGCCGTGCAGCAGGACCGGGACCTCGCCCATCGCGTTGATCGC
>JBLMVY010000098.1:0-10201 GCA_050256935.1 Candidatus Levyibacteriota bacterium
ACGTCACCGCCTGTCCGACGCAGGGCTGCCCGAAGCCGGGCATGACCGTCTGCGGCGGGCGTGTTGCGCGCGGCGATGTCACGGTCATGCCGCTGCGGCGATTTTCGCTCGGCGCCGTCCGCCGCGACGGCAGCTCGGCGACGTAGCGCCTCCCGACCGGACGACGTCCGCCGGGTGGCCGGCGGAAGCGTCGAAAGGTCTTCCCGACTTCCTTTCGAACGTTGCCCGCCGCCGTGGCGAGGTGAGTGCACGCACGGCGTTCGTTGCGGCGATGGTGTCCATCGTGGCCAGCGAGCGCCACGTGCATGAGGAAAGGAGCAGCCGACGCATGGCAGAGACGACCGACATGACCGACTTCAGGACCAAGCTGCGCGCGCGGGCGCGCGCGATGGAGGCGCATCCCTAGACGGATGCCCGTCTC
Organism: Candidatus Levyibacteriota bacterium; assembly: GCA_050256935.1. GTDB lineage: Bacteria > Pseudomonadota > Gammaproteobacteria > Burkholderiales > Casimicrobiaceae > VBCG01. The sequence goes on from JBLMVY010000098.1 coordinate 422, forward strand.
CGTTGCAGGCCCGGCGCCCCCAAAGGCCCCGGGCTTTTTTGTCGCCCGGCGCGACAACGACAACGGAACGAGGCACCCGAAATGGAATATCAGGATCAAGCGTACCGGCAGCCCTACCGGCACGGCGACTACCGCCTGGTCGACACCGGGCACCAGGGCACGTACTGGCAATGCGCGGACGGCATGCAGGTCCGGCTGGCGAGCTCGGAGAGCGGGCGCGCGGACGACGCTGCATCCGGGGCCGAGGCCGTGGCGGCCGGTCGATGAGCCCGCCTGCGGCCAACCGGACGCAGCGCAGTGCGGCAGTTGGCGAGACGGCGATTTCGGGTGCTGTGCGCGGCACCCCCAACCGACGATGCGGGATCGCCGCCGCACCGAGGCGTGGCTTCGGTGCGGTCATCAGTCGCGGCGACCCCGGCGGGCGATCCCGCCGGGGTCCGTGACGAAACCTGTCATCCGGACGAGCGCCCGGGGCGTTGATCGGTCCTGGATGCCGCGAGATGGGCGGCGCGCCCGGCTGGCATTAGAATCACTCCGATGGATCCGCTGGTTCTCACCGTCGACATGGCCGGGCTGCCCCAGGCATGGGTCGAGCTCGAGGAGGCGATCACCTACCACGCGAGGCAGATGGTCGCGTGGTCGCTGGGCGCGATCGTCCGCGAATTCCGCGGCGGGTGGCAGCGTGACGGCACGCGCTCGCGGATCGCCACCAAGTCGATCCTCGCGATCAAGGGCAGCGCGGGCCATCCTTTCGCGCATACGCCGAGCCTCACCAATCCGATGCTGTTCGCGCGCGACCGGCAGGTCTGCGCCTATTGCGGCGAGCGCCACCAATACCGCGACCTGTCGCGCGACCACATCGTCCCCGCATCGCGCGGCGGGCGCGACACGTGGATGAACTCGGTCACCGCCTGCCGCGCCTGCAACACCCGCAAGGGCAATCGCGCACCCGAGCAGGCGAACATGCCGCTGCTCTACGTGCCCTACGTCCCCAACCGGCACGAGCATTTCATCCTGCGCAATCGGCGCATCCTCGCCGACCAGATGGAGTACCTGCTGGCCGGCGTGCCCCGATCCAGCCGCCTGCATCCGTCGTCCCGCGGCGCCTGAGCGATGTCGGAGGTCCGCGTCCTCGACCATCCGCTGATCCAGCACAAGCTCACGCTGATGCGCCGCAAGGAGACCAGCACGGTCAACTTCCGGCGGCTCCTGAACGAGATCGGCGCGCTGATGGCCTACGAGGTGACGCGCGACACCCCGATGCAGGAGGTCATGATCGAGACCCCGCTCGAGGCGATGCGCGCGAAGCTGATCGATGGCAAGAAACTGGTCTTCGTGCCCATCCTGCGCGCGGGCACCGGGCTGCTCGACGGCTTCCTGGACGTCGTTCCGGGTGCACGGGTCGGGCACATCGGCCTCTATCGCGACCCGAAGACCCTCGGCGCGGTCGAGTACTACTTCAAGATGCCGAGCGAAATGAGCGAGCGCGATGCGATCGTGCTCGATCCGATGCTCGCCACCGGGAATTCCGCGGTCGCGGCGATCTCCCGGTTGCGGCAGACCCGGCCGCGGTCGATCCGGATGGTCTGCCTGGTCGCCGCCCCGGAAGGGGTCGCGACGCTGCGCGCCGCGCATCCCGACGTTCCGATCTACACGGCGGCGATCGACCGCCAGCTGAACGACCACGGCTACATCGTGCCTGGCCTGGGCGACGCGGGCGACCGCATCTTCGGCACCAAGTAACCCCCCTTCCGCATCCCCGGAAGCCGGGTGCGGTCCCGTGTCCGGAATATTCTTCCCGACGGGTGGCGTGAACGCATTCGCGTTTGCGCGATCTCAATCAAGATCGGCGGCCCGCCGGCAGCGACCCGCAACGCCGGGGTCTGGCATCGGCTCCGATGATTGCGCTGGCTTCGCGGGTTCCTTTGGTTCCCCTGGTTCCCCTGGTTCCTTATCCCGATCGCGCGGGATTGCCGGCGCCCCTCGACGCCATGACCTACGCCATGGAAGCCGCCACGACGCGCGCCCGCCCCCGGCGCTTGCGGATCCGGAGAATGCTCGCGCTGGCGCCGGACCTGGTCGCTGCCTTGCCGGTGGCGGCGGTCGCCGCGGGGCTCGCCGTCACGGCGTTGCTGGCGTTCGGCCACCCCTTCGACGATCCCTACGCCGCAGGGGGACGCGGCATCAGCCTGCATCCCTGGAAGGAGCTCGCCGCGACGCCCGGCATCGCAAAAAGCGTCCAATTGACGCTGTGGACCGGCATCGGCGCAACGGTCATATCGACCGCTCTCGCCTTGCTCGCCTGCGCGTGGGCGCAGGGCCGGAGATTCGCGGCCAGGGCCGCCGGGCTCGGGGCGCCGCTCATCGCGGCACCCCATTCGGCGCTCGCGCTGGGCGTCGCCTTCCTGATCGCCCCGACCGGCTGGCTGGTCGGCGCGCTCTCGCCCTGGCTCGCCGGCCAGCCGGCGACCTCCGTCATCGCGGCTGGCGGCCACGCGTACGCGCTGGCGCTGGTCGCCGCGCTGGTCATCAAGCAGGCGCCTTTTCTGATCCTGGTATTCGCCGATGCGGCGAGGCGGCTGCCCGCGTCGCGGACGATTGCCGTTGCGCGGACGCTGGGCTATCCGCCAGCGGAGGCCTTCCTGAAAGTGCTGCTGCCGCAGATCTATCCGCGCGTGCGCGGGGTGCTTTGGGTGGCGCTGGCGCTTTCGCTGTCGGTGGTCGATGTCGCGCTGATCGTCGGGCCTCGCGACGCGGGCCACACGCCCACGCTCGCCGTCCTCGCGCTTCGGGCAATGACCGACCACGGCGGGCGTGCGCGCGACGCCGGCGCGGCGATGGCCTGCCTGCTGGTCGCGATCGTCGCAGCCGCCATCGCGGCCTGGTGGCTGCTCGAGCGCGTCGTCGCGGCGCGGGGACGCGCTTGGATCGAAGGCGGCGGGCGCGGCGGCATGACGACCCTGGCGGCGCCTGCCGGCGCGGCGATCTGCGCGCTGGGCGCGATCGCGGGCGCGCTGGCGCTCGCCGATCTCTTTGCCTGGTCGATCGCCGGGTCGTGGCCGGACCGTGCGCCCTGGCCCGGGAGCCTGACGCTGGCCCACTGGATCGCGCAGGGCCGCGACGCCGGCGTCGCCACCCTGGCCACGCTCGTCGTCGCGATCGCCACGACCATGATCGCGCTGGTGCTCGCCGTCGGGAGCCTCGAATGCGAGGACCGCAGCGGGGCCGGCGCAGCGCCGCGCCCGTCGTGGGTGTTCTGGGTCCCATTGCTGGTGCCCCAGATCGCATACCTCTTCGGGCTTCGCGTCCTGCTCGCCGGCACGCGCCTCGACGGCAGCTGGATTGCGGCGATCGCCACGCATTCGATCGTGGTCCTGCCCTGTCTGTTCCTGGCGCTCGCAGGGCCCTGGCATGCCCTCGACCGACGCTATGCGAAGAGCGCGCGCCTGCTCGGCGCCGCACCGCGCCGCGTACTCCTGCGCATCAAGCTGCCTCTGCTTGCCGGGCCGCTGGCGATCGCCTGCGCGATCGCGATCACGGCGAGCGTCGATCAATACCTGCCGTCGCTGTTCGCCGGCAGTCGGGGCGTCTCGACGCTGACGACCCGGGCGGTGGCGCTGGCGGCGGGCGCCGATCGGTCCGCGATCGGCGTCCATGCGACGCTGCAATGGGCGCTGCCGCTGCTCTTGTGCATTCTGGCGTTTGCCGCCGGGCGCAAAGGCGGCGCCCCGCGCCCAGGGACGCTGGCATGAGGGCGGTCCAAGACGCGCTCTGCCTGACGCGAGTACGCATCCTGACCGGATCGGGCATGCTGATCGACTCCCTCGATCTCACGGTCCAGCCCGGCGAATGCGCGACGCTGGCGGGACCGAGCGGGTCGGGCAAATCGGCGCTGCTCGCCTGGATCGCCGGAGCGCTCGACCCCGGCGTCCGCGCCCGCGGCCGCGTCTCGATCGGCGGCGACGACATCACGACGCTGCCGGCCGAGCGGCGGCAGGTCGGGATGCTCTACGCGGAGGACCTGCTGTTTCCGCACCTGACGGTCGCCGGCAACGTGGCGTTTGCGCTTCCACGCCGCATTCGCGGTCGCGATGCGCGGCGCTCGATGGCCGAGCGCATGCTGGACGAAGCGGGTCTCGACGGGCTCGGCGGCCGCGACCCGGAGGCGCTGGCGCCGGCGCAGCGCGTCAGGGTCGCATTGCTGCGCATGCTCGCCGCCGAGCCGCGGGCGCTGCTCCTCGACGATCCGTTCGGCGGACTCGATCCGGAGCTTCGTGCCGACCTGCGGCAGTTCGCCCTCGCGCAGGCTGCTTCGCGCGGACTGCCGACGCTGCTGGCCACGCGCGCTGTGGCAGACGCGCGCGCCGCGGGCGGGCCTGCGCTCTGGCTGTCGGGAGACGGGACCGCGCGCGCCGTGCCGACCGAGGGGCGGACCGCGGAGGCGCCCAGGGGCGCGCCGGCGGCGCCGGTTCCCGGCATCGTGCAGGAGGCGCGTCCCCGCGCAAGGCGGGCATGAGCAACGTGGGCATGAGCAACGTGGGCATGAGCAAGGCGGGCGATGAGTAAGGCGGGCGGGGGCTCCTCCGACGTATGATCGTCGGAACGCCATCGGAGGTGACCATGGGACGCATTCGTATCGGATTCCTCGTGCTGGCGCTGGCGGGCGGTGTCGCCCGGGCAGCCCTTCCCGACTACACGGGACCGCAGCCCGATCCCGCAGGCGCGACGAGCGCGACGGCGGTGTTCGCCGGCGGGTGCTTCTGGGGGGTGGATGCCGTGTTCAAGCACGTGAAAGGCGTGTCGCACGTCGTCTCGGGCTACTCCGGCGGCAACGCATCCACCGCCCTGTACCCGATCGTCAGCACCGGGGCGACCGGGCATGCCGAGTCGGTGCAGGTGACCTACGATCCGTCGAAGGTCTCCTACGCCCAGCTGCTCAAGGTGTTCTTCGACGTCGCGCACGACCCGACCGAGCTCAACCGCCAGGGCCCCGATGTCGGAACGCAGTACCGGTCGGTGATCTTCTATGCGGACGAGCAGCAGAAGGAGGTCGCACAGCGCTACATCGCCCAGCTCGACCGCGCGAAGGCGTTCTCCAGGCCGATCGTGACCCAGGTGGTGCCGCTGACCAGGTTCTACCCGGCCGAGGCCTACCACCAGAACTACCTCGAGCTGCATCCCGACCAGCCGTACATCGTCTACAACGATCTTCCCAAGCTCGCGCGCCTGAAGAAGGACTACGCGGGTTGGTACCAGGCGAAGCCGGCGGAATAGCGGCGCCGGCGGCGTTGTTTGCGGTTCCTGAAGCCGGCATCGTGCCGGCCCGCGGAGGAACCGATGGCAATGTCTTCGACGCGGCGCGCCGCCCGCGCGCTGGTGCTGATGGCTCTCGCGCTGTTCTCGCTGCAGGCACGGGCCTCCTTCCATCTGTGGCGGATCGACGAGATCTATTCCGATGCCAGCGGCAGCGTCCAGTTCATCGAGTTGAGCGTGACCTCGTCGGGCGAGCAGTTCCTCGCCGGGCACACGATCTCGGTCACCGAAGGCAACAACCCGGCGCACACGCTGACGTTCCCGTCGGATCTTCCGGGCGACACGGCGAACCGGCACTTCCTGATCGCGACCGCAGGCTTCGCCAAGCTCGGCCTGGTGACGCCCGATTACGTCGTTCCCGACGGGTTTCTCTACATCCCCGAAGGAACGATCGACTACGCGGGCGTGGATGTCGTCGGCTACCACGCGCTGCCCACCGATGGCGTGCATTCGATCGACCGCAACGGAAACGCGATGGTCAATTCGCCGACCAATTTCGCCGGCAAGACCGCCACCATCGGACCCGCGCCTGCGGCGTCGGCGAGCGCGCTCGAGAATCCGCAGCCGGGAAGCTTCCAGAGCGGCGTCGGCCTCGTTTCAGGCTGGTCGTGCCAGGGTCCCGCGGTCGGCATCGCCGTCGATGGCCAGCCGCAGGTCGGCATGCCCTACGGCTCGAGCCGCACGGACACTGCGGGTGTCTGCGGCACGGGCAACACCAACACCGGTTTCGGGCTGCTGGTGAACTTCAACCTGATGGGCAGCGGTCCGCACACCGCCCAGCTGATCGTCAACGGCCAGCCGCAGGGCGCGCCGGTGCAGTTCACGGTCACCGCGCCCGCCGGAGAGTTCCTGACCGGCGTGACCCGGCAGGTCACGGTCAGCGATTTTCCGACGCCCGGCAGGACGACGGTGCTGGTGTGGCAGCAGTCGCAGCAGAACTTTGCGATCCAGTCGGTGAGTCCTTGATTCGCGACCCGGGGCTTGCGCGGACGCCGCGCTGCGCTGCGCCCGCGTCCTGCCGCTCCTAGGGGGCGGCGCGCACGTCGACCGAGATCGCGAAACGCCCGTCGCGCGACTTGAACCCGGGCTTGCGCATGGGGTTCACGCCGAAGACCGCGACGGTGAACGCGTCGGGCCCTGCATAGCCCGGCGCGGGAAAGTACTCGACGCGGATGCCGCCGGCCTCGACGCGGCCGTGCTGCGGCGCCTGCTCGACTTTCCAGCTGCTGGGGTCGAATTTCCCCGCGAAACGGAAATCGAAGCCGCAGCCCTTGCCGTCGTTGACGACGCGCATGTGACCCTGCGCGACGCCGCCCTGGACGAGCGGCTGGTGTCGGACCTGGCACTCGGGTGGAGGGGTCCCGGCCATCGCGGCGCCGGCGGCAACCAGCATCAGGGTCGGCATCCATCTCGACGCATGCGGCATGACGTTCTCCTTCGCGGCACGAACGGAATCGCCGAATTGCGGGCGGGCGGTGCAGTGTGCCACCGCGACGCATGGTCTGCCAGCGCGTGGACGTCTCCAGTTGTGTCGTGGCCGGCGGGGGCCCTGCGCGCGCGTTAACATCGCGGTTGCGATGACGAAGTCGGAATGCAACGTTGGCAATGGCCGCGCCGGCCGCAGGGGCACGAGGTGAGCGCCACGCGCGAGGCGACGCGCCAGGCCTTCCGCCGGGTGTTTCCCGGCATCATGGTCGCGATGTTCCTGGCGGCTGCCGACCAGACGATCCTCGCCAGCGCGCTGCCGACGATCGCGAGCTCGCTGCACGGCTTCGCCGATCTGTCCTGGGTCGTCATCGCCTACCTGCTCGCGGCGACGATTTCCGCGCCGCTCTACGGCCACCTGAGCGACCATTTCGGCCGCCGCCGGATGCTGATGGTGGCGCTGGCGGTGTTCACCCTGGCATCTGCCGCCTGCGCCGCGGCACCGACGCTGCTGGCGCTGATCGTTGCCCGCGCCGCGCAGGGCCTGGGCGGCGGAGGACTGATGACGCTGGCCCAGGCGCTGATCGGAGAGCACGTCCCACCGCGCGAGCGTGGCCGCTTCGCCGGCTATTTCGCGGTCCTGTTCACGCTGTCCTCCACGGCGGGGCCCATCCTCGGCGCCTACCTGACCGAGCATTTCGGCTGGCGCGCGGTGTTCACGATCAACCTGCCCCTCGGCGCGCTCGCCTGGCTGCTCGCGATGCGCATCCCCGTCGTCCATGCGGCGCGCCGGCCGAAGTCGTTCCGGCTCGATTTCGTCGGCGCGATGCTGTTCGCGGTGGCCACCGCCGCGCTGCTCTACGCGCTGTCGTCCGCCGGGCATCGCTATGGATGGGAGGACTGGGAACTGCTGGCGCTGATCGGCGTCGCCGGCGGAGGCTACCTCGCGCTGTGGTCCTGGGAGACACGCTTCGAGCATCCGGTGATCCCGGTGCGCTTCCTGCGCTACCCGGCGATCGTCCGCTCCGATGTCGTCGTCGTCTGCTTCGCGGCGACGCTCTTCGGAACCGTCCTGTACCTGCCGCTGTACCTGCAGCTCGGGCGCGGCGTGGGCATCGGCACGTCGGGCCTGCTGCTGCTGCCGATCACCCTGACCATGGCGCTGGTGTCGTCGCTGGTCGGCAGGCTGGTTGCGCATACCGGCAACACGACGGTGTTCCCGCAGGCCGGGCTCGCCCTCGCATCGCTTGCGTTCCTGCTGCTCGCGGCGAGCGTCGTGCACGCGCCGACGTGGACGGTGATGGCATTGACCGGGTTCGTCGGCACGGGGCTCGCGATGGTCATGCCGCCGACCCAGGTCGTCGTGCAGCATGCGGCCGGGCGCGAAGCGCTGGGGGCCGCGACGGCGACGATCTCGTTCTCGCGCTCGGTCGGCGGCGCGACGGGCACGGCAATCGTCGGCACCCTGCTGGTGGCGCTGCTCGGCGGCGCGGGTGCGGGACTGCCGGTCAGCCTCGATCGCGCCATCGAGGCCGCGGGCGGCAACCGCGGGGCGCTGTCGCAGGCCGAGCGTGACACGCTGGTATCGAACCTCGACGGCGCGTACCGTGCGATCTTCCTCGTGCTCGCCGGCATCGCCGCGACCGGCGCAGCCGTCGCGCGCACGGTGCCGCAGCCCGACTGGAATGCCGAGGGCGCCGTCCCGGCGGCCGCGGGACGCAAGGGCGAAGTCGCATGAAGCTGTCGGTGCTCGACCAGTCGACGTCCGCCAAGGGCGCCACCCAGGACGTCGCGATCCGGGAGACGCTGGCGCTCGCGCGGCATTGCGATGCGCTGGGCTATCACCGCTACTGGGTGTCCGAGCACCACAACAGCGAGAGCATCGTCGGCACCGCCCCCGAGGTGCTGATGGCGGCGATCGCCGCGACGACCTCGCGCATCCGCATCGGCAGCGCGGGCGTCATGCTTCCCCATTACGCCGCGCTCAAGGTCGCCGAGCAGTTCCGCGTGCTGGAGGCGATCGCGCCGGGACGCATCGATCTGGGCGTGGGCCGTGCGCCGGGATCGGACATGCGCACCGCCTATGCGCTCAATCCCCACGCGGACGCCGCGAACGAATTCCCGCAACAGGTGCAGGACCTCCAGGCCTGGGTCGGCGGCAGGCCGTTGCAGGCGGGACATCCGTTCGCCGCGATTCGCGCCCATCCGACGGGCCCGACGGCGCCGCAGATGTGGATTCTCGGCAGCTCCGATTACGGGGCCCAGCTCGCCGCGCATTTCGGGCTGCCCTACGCCTATGCCTATTTCTTCAGCGACGGACGCGGCGTCGAGCAGGCGCTGGACCTGTACCGGCGCAACTACCGGCCGAGCGAGCGCCATCCGCATCCGCAGGCGACGATCTGCGTGTGGGCGCTTGCCGCCGACAGCGAGGCCGAGGCGTGGCGGCTGTTCCGCACGCGCGAGTTCTGGCGCGTGGGTTTCGAGCAGGGAATCCGCAAGTCGCTGGTCACGCCCGAAGAGGCGGCGGCCTGGCCCTACACCGATGCCGAGCGCGCGACCATCGAGGCGCTGCGCCGCAAGGCCTACGTCGGCACCCCCGATGCGCTGCACGAGCGCTTGACCGCGCTCGCGGCACGACTCGGCCTGGACGAGCTGGTGATCGTCACCTGGACCCACGACGCGGCGCCGCGACACCGCTCCTACGAGCTGCTGGCGCAGGCGTTCGGACTCGCAGAGGAGGGACGCGATGCAACGCAGGAAGGCAGGTGATTTCCCGCAGGAAGTCCTGAAGCTCTTCGACGGCTACATCCACGGCGCGCTGTCCCGGCGCGAGTTCCTCGACCGGGCGACGAAGCATTCGGTCGGTGGCTTCACGGCGGCGGCGATGCTGCGAAGCCTCAGCCCGAACTACGCACTCGCCGAGCAGGTGAAGAAGGACGATGCGCGCATCCACGCCGAGCGCGTGACCTACGAATCGCCGCAAGGCTCGGGCACGATGCGCGGCTACCTGGTGCGGCCCGCGGCAGGCAGCGGGCCCTGGCC
>JBLMVY010000099.1:0-13651 GCA_050256935.1 Candidatus Levyibacteriota bacterium
GCGGCTCGCGCACGTCCTGCTGGTCGGCGACGACGGCGCGCCGACCGGGGTCCCCGGCACGCGCGACCTCGCGACCCTGATGCGCGAGGCTCCCGATCGCTTCGACGTCGAGCGCACGGGCCCGGAAGACATGGCCCTGCTGCATTTCACCAGCGGGACGACCGGAACGCCCAAGGGCGCGGTCCACGTCCACGCCGCGGCCATCGCCCACTACGCGACGGGCCGCTATGCCCTCGACCTGCACGCCGACGACGTGTTCTGGTGCACCGCCGACCCCGGCTGGGTGACCGGCACGTCCTACGGCATCGTCGCGCCGCTCCTGCTCGGTGTCACCAGCATCGTCGACGAAGCCGATTTCGACGCCGAGCGCTGGTACCGGCTGCTCGACGAGCAGCGCGTCAGCGTCTGGTACACGGCGCCCACCGCCGTGCGGATGCTGATGAAGGGCGGCGCCGACCTTGCGCAGTCGCATCGGCTGCCGGCGCTGCGCTTCATCGCGAGCGTCGGCGAGCCGCTCAACCCCGAGGCCGTCTGGTGGGGCGAGGAGGCGTTCGGACTTCCGATCCACGACAACTGGTGGCAGACCGAGACCGGCGGCATCATGATCGCGAACACGCCGGCGATGGACATCAAGCCGGGGTCGATGGGCAAGCCGCTGCCCGGCATCGACGCCTGCGTCGTCGCGCGCAAGGACGACGGCAGCTGCGAGCCGATCGAAGCCCCGGGCGTGCAGGGCGAGCTCGCGCTGCGCAGCGGCTGGCCGTCGATGTTCCGCGGCTACCTGAACCAGGACGAGCGCTACCGGAAGTGCTTCTGCGGCGACCTCTATCTGACCGGCGATCTCGTCAGCCGCGATGCCGATGGCTACTACTGGTTCGTCGGACGGGCCGACGACGTGATCAAGTCGGCGGGACACCTGATCGGACCGTTCGAGGTCGAGAGCGCACTGCTCGAGCATCCTGCGGTCGCCGAGGCCGGGGTCATCGGCAAGCCCGATCCGGTCGTCGGCGAGGCGGTGAAGGCTTTCGTCTCCCTGAGGCCGGGATACGCGGCCGGCGAGGCGCTGCGGATGGAGCTCCTCGGCCATGCCCGCAAGCGCCTGGGCGCGGCCGTCGCGCCCAAGGAGATCGCATTCCTGCCGACGCTGCCGCGCACCCGCAGCGGCAAGATCATGCGGCGGCTGCTGAAGGCGCGCGAGCTGGGCCTGCCCGAGGGCGACACCTCGACCCTGGAGGGCGGCGCGTGAGCGCCTTCGACGAAGCCGTCCCGGCCGCGCCCGTCGGGCTGCCGCGCGAGTCGGCACTCGGGCTGCTCAACGACATGCTGCGCATCCGCCGCTTCGAGGAGCGCTGCGCGGACCTCTACGGGCAGCAGAAGATCCGCGGCTTCCTGCACCTGTACATCGGCGAGGAGGCGGTCGCCGTGGGCGCCGTGCGCGCGCTCGGCCCCGACGACGCGATCGTCGCGACCTATCGCGAGCACGGCCATGCGCTGGTTCGCGGCATCGCCGCGGGCGCGATCATGGCCGAGATGTACGGCAAGCGTGAAGGATGCTGCCGGGGCCGGGGCGGGTCGATGCACCTGTTCGATGCGGCGACGCGCTTCTACGGTGGCAACGCGATCGTCGGCGGCGGCTTGCCGATCGCGGTGGGACTCGCGCTCGCCGACCGCATGCAGGGCAGGCCACGCGTGACCGCCGCGTTCTTCGGCGAGGGTGCGGTCGCCGAGGGCGTGTTCCACGAATCGATGAACCTGGCCGCGCTGTGGCGGCTCCCCGTCGCGTTCTTCTGCGAGAACAACCTCTATGCGATGGGGACGGCGCTCGCGCGCTCCGAGTCGCAGACCGACCTTTGCGCCAAGGCCGCGGCATTCGGCATGCCGGCGTCACGCGTCGACGGCATGGACGTCGTCGCCGTGCACGAGGCGGCGCGCGAGGCCGTGGAAAAGGTGCGGGACGGCGGGCCGTGTTTCGTCGAGTTCCAGACCTATCGCTACCGCGCGCATTCGATGTTCGATCCCGATCTCTACCGCGACAAGGCCGAGATCGAGGCGTGGAAGAAGCGCGGCCCGATCCACAATCTCTCCAACCGGCTGAAGGCGCAGGGAGCGCTCACCGAGGAGGAGTTCCTCGCCCTCGACGCCGCTGCCGCGAAGGAAGTGGAGGAGGCCGTCGCCTTCGCCGAGGCCGGCAGCCTCGAGCCCGTCGAGGACCTGGAACTCGACGTCGTTGCGGGGACGCCACGATGAGGATCAGCTACCGCGAGGCGCTGCGCACGGCGCTGCGCGATGCGCTGGCATCGGATCCGCGCGTCTTCCTGATGGGCGAGGATGTCGGCAAGTATGGCGGGTCGTACGCGGTCTCCAAGGGATTCCTCGACGAGTTCGGACCCGAGCGCATCCGCGACACGCCGCTGTCGGAGCTCGCCTTCGTCGGCGCCGGCATCGGTGCGGCGCTGGGAGGAATGCACCCCATCGTCGAGGTGATGACGGTCAACTTCAGCCTGCTGGCGCTCGACCAGATCGTCAACGCCGCGGCGCTCTACCGCCACATGTCGGCGGGGCAGTTCCACGTGCCCCTGGTGATCCGGATGGCGACGGGGGCGGGGCGGCAGCTTGCCGCGCAGCACTCGCACAGCCTGGAGAACTGGTACGCGCACGTACCGGGCCTCACCGTCGTGGCGCCGGCGACCATCGACGATGCGCGCGGGATGCTCGCGCCTGCGCTCGCGAGCCCCGATCCGGTGCTGATCTTCGAGCACGCGCTGCTCTACAACGCCGAAGGCGAGCTGACGGACGCATGGCGCAGCCGCGACCTGCGTTCGGCGCAGATCCTGCGCGCCGGGCGCGACGTCACGCTGATCGCATGGGGCGGCACCGTCGCCAAGGCCCTCGAGGCCGCGGGCGAGCTCGCTGCCGAGGGCGTCGACGCCGAGGTCGTCGACCTGCGCGTGCTGCGGCCCCTCGACGACGCGACGTTCATCGGATCGGTCCGCCGCACCCGCCGCGCCGTCGTCGTCGACGAGGGCTGGCGCTCGGGCAGCCTGGCAGCCGAGGTGATGGCGCGCATCATGGAGCAGGCGCTCTACGACCTCGATGCCCCGGTGGCACGCGTGTGCACCGAGGAGGTGCCCATCCCCTATGCGAAGCACCTCGAGGACGCCGCCCTGCCGCAGCCGGCCAAGGTCGCCGCCGCGGTGCGACGGATGCTGGGCCGGGGCTGAGGGGGCGCGATGATCGAGTTCAGGCTTCCGTCGCTGGGCGCCGAGATGGACGAAGGGACGCTCATCGAATGGAAGGTCAAGCCCGGCGACGTCGTGCACAAGGGCGACGTCGTCGCCGTCGTCGACACCAGCAAGTCGGCGATCGATGTGGAGATCTGGAGCGAAGGGACGATCTACGAGCTCGTGCTCGAGCCGCAGCGCAAGGTTCCGGTGGGCACGGTGATGGCCCGCCTGCTCGAGCCGGGCGAGAGCGTCGATCACGCCGAGGCGCAGAGGCGCCGCCTGATGGCAGCCACCGGGCCGCAGCCGGCGGCGCCTTCCGGGAAAGCGGGCGGGGAACGGCCGCCGCCGGCGGTTGCGTCACCCGCCGCCGGTGCCGCGGCCGTGGCGCCGGGCCGCCGGCGCGTGTCGCCTGCAGCGCGGATGCGCGCGCAGGCGCTTGGGCTCGATGTCGCCGACGTGACCGGCATCGGACCCGACGGGGCGGTCACGCTCGACGACGTCGAGCGGGCGGGGCGCGCTTCGCAATCCGCGCCGGTGTCGCCAGCGCCCGCCGGCGCCGGCGTGCGGCCCGAAACGGGGAAGCCTGCGGCGGCCGAGCGCGCGCTGGCCATGCGGCATGCGATCGCCGCCGCGATGGCACGTTCCAAGCGCGACATCCCGCACTACTACCTCGCGGCGGACATTCCGCTGCGGCGGCTTTCGCAGTGGCTCGCGCAGCGCAACGAGCGCTCGCCGGTGACCGCGCGGGTGCTGATGGCGGTGCCGCTCCTGAAGGCGGTCGCGCTCGCGCTGCGCAGGTTTCCCGAATTGAACGGACACCATGTCGACGGGAGCTTCGTGCCGGCAGCCGGCATTCATCCCGGGGTCGCCATCTCGCTGCGACAGGGCGGCCTGATCGCGCCGGCGATCCACGACGCCGACACGCTGGCAATCGACGAACTGATGCGCCGGCTCACCGATCTGGTCGCGCGCGCACGCGCCCTCACGCTGCGCAGCTCGGAGATGTCCGACGCGACGATCACCGTCACCAACCTCGGCGAGCAGGGAGTCGAGCTGGTTCAGGGAATCATCTACCCGCCGCAGGTCGCGCTGGTGGGGTTCGGCAGGGTGAGCGAGCGCCCGTGGGTCGACGATGGCCGGGTGATCGTCGCGCCCGTCGTCACGGCGAGCCTCGCGGCCGACCATCGGACGAGCGACGGCCACCGCGGGGCACTGTTCCTGAACGAGATCGACCGCCTGCTGCAGGAGCCGGGCCTGCTCGACGAGGCCCCGCGATCATGAGCGCGCCCAGCGCATGCGCCGCGGGGTCGCGCCGCCGGCCCGGGAGTGCACGATGACCGCCCCCGACGATTCCGCGCTGCGCACGGCCGTCTTCGAGACCCTGCTGCGGATCGCCCCAGAGACATCCCCGGGCGAGATCGCGGCCGGCAAGCCGCTGCGCGACCAGGTCGACCTCGACTCCATGGACTGGCTGAACTTCCTGGTCGGATTGCACGAGCGCCTGGGCGTCGACATTCCCGAGGCCGATTACCGGAAGCTTGCGACCCTCGACGATCTTCTCGCCTATCTCAGGACGAGGATTCCGGACTGATGCCGGCATCCCTGCCGGCGATCGGCGAGGCGAGGTGGCGGGTGAACCATTGCGCCGCCCGGGCGGCGACGGTTTCGAGGGTTCCCGGCTCCTCGAACAGATGGGTTGCGCCGGGAACGATCGACAACGACTTTTCGCAGCGCAGCCTCGCGTAGGCGTCGCGGTTCAGGACGATGACCTCGTGATCCTCGCCGCCGACGATGAGGAGCGTCGGCGCGCGGACGCGGCCGAGCGCCTGCGCGCCCGCGAGGTCGGGGCGGCCTCCGCGCGACACGACAGCGCCGACGCCCGAATGAGGATCCGCCGCGGCGACCAGCGCCGCCGCAGCGCCGGTGCTCGCGCCGAAATAACCCAGGGGCAGTCCGCGCGCCCGCGGCTCGTCGCGCAGCCAGCGCGTCGCGCCGCGCAGGCGCTCGCTCAGGAGGTCGATGTCGAAGCGCGTCGCGTAATCGCGATCCTCGTCCTGCGTCAGCAGGTCGAAGAGCAGCGCACCGAATCCCGCATCGAAGAGGACTCGGGCGACGTAGACGTTGCGCGGGCTGAGCCGCGAGCTGCCGCTGCCGTGCGCGAAGGCGACGATGCCGCGCGGCTGCGGCGGGCGCGACAGCGTCCCGGAGAGCAGGACCCCGTCGAACGGAATCCGGACTTCGGCGGAAGCGGCTTGGGTCATGGTGCGGGAGCCCCCTCGCAATCGGGCGGCGGGCGCCGCACAGCGGCGCGCCCCGCGGCGCCGTGTCAGCGATACTCGACGATGTCCGACATCGGCAGCCGCTGTCTGGCGGCGGGGGCGTGCTCGCGATAGCCGAGCGCGATGACCAGCGCGACGACGTCGGCGCGGCTGGTGATGCCCAGCGCATCGAGGACCGCGCTTGCCGAGAACGCACCGATCGGGCAGCTGTCGACGCCGATGACCGCCGCCGCCGTCATCATGTTCGCCGCCGCGATGTGGCACTGCGCGATGCTCCACGCCGTGAGGTCGTTGTGCTGCGCGAAGTGGCGATAGAAATCGAGGAGCGACGTGAATTCCGCGGTGCCCGGCGCCTCGCGCCGGAGCATCCTCGCGACGTAGTCGCTGTCGGGCGCGAGGTCCTGCTCGCGCGCCAGGATCACGATGAGCGCGCTGGCCGTCCCGACCTGCGGCTGGCCCATGCAGGCTTCCTGCAGCGCTTCCCTGCATGCGGGGTCCTGGACGACGATGAAACGCCAGTGCTCGAGCCCGAGCGAGGACGGCGAGAGCCGCCCCGCCTCGAGCACGTACTCGATGTCCTCCTGCGCGACGCGGCGACCCGGCTCGAATGCCCGGCAGGCATGGCGGAACCGCATCGCCTGCAGGAAGCCTTCGCGCAGGCTCGCTCTCTCGCCGTCGTCCTGCATGGCGTCACTCCTTCACAGCGATGGCGTGCCCTGGTGCGCGTAGGTCTTCTCGCGGTGCTCCTGGCAGGGCCGGCAGCGCTTGGCCGTCGGATACGCGCGCAGGCGCTCGACCCCGATGTCGCCGCCGCAGTCGATGCAGGTGCCGAAGCTGCCGTTCTTGATCCGCAGCTTCGCGGCGTCGATGTCCCGCAGTTCCTCGACGTGGCGGTCGATGATCGCGAGGTTGAGGTCCGCGAGGGCGTCGCCGACCGACTGGTCACCGACGTCGGGCGGGACGCGGCCGATGAGCTCGATGTACTGCTGGTTTTCGCTGTGCTCGAGCTCGTCGCGGACTTCCTCGAGCAGCGACGCGCGACGCCGGTCGAGTTGCTCGGCGAGTTCGTTCACCTGGGATCTTGAAAGGCTCATTCGGATCCTTCTCCACGCGTGGTTCCGCGACAATGCCCCCGATTGTAGGGCGGGGGCCGTCGCGGGGTTTGACCTGGCGCAAGCACCGATGATTCGCGGCGCGAGGGCGGTCGGGCGGGGGTTCAGCCGCCGGCCGGCAGCCGCAGGCCGGCAAGCAGGTCCTGGGCGAGGTACTGCTGGCGATAGGTCTCGAACGGCACGCGGTCCGCCGCCTCGATGTCGCGCTGCGCCGCCAGCGACTCGTCGGCCATGGCGCGAAACCGCGCTTCCACCTCGGCGGGATAGGGGAGGGCGAGCAGGTCGCCGCGCCGCTGCAGCGACCGGGCGACCGCGAAGTCGGCATACGAGTTGCCGTGATCGCGCTCGATCTCCCGCAGCACGCGCGCGGAAGGGGTCGCGGCGGGGTCGTCCAGCGCCGCTCGCGCCGCCGCGAGCGCGTCGCGGTGGGCGTGCCCGCCGCTCGCCGCGTCCAGCGCGGACGCGAAAGGGGCACAGGCGTCGACCAGCTCCATGCCCCATTCGGCGAGCGCGACCTCGCGGCCGCCGCGCAGCAGCGCGAGGCCCGGCTCGCGGCCGCGCTCGGCCACACGGTACTGGTTGGCGCCGATCTCGGCGATCTCCTCCGCGGTGTCGGGCGGGCTCTCCGAAAGCAGGCAGCAAAGCAGGAAGGCGTCGAGGAAATGCATGGTCGCGGCGGCGACGCCGACCGCGGCGTAGGGGTCGACGTCGAGGCTGCGGACCTCGACGTACTCGACGCCGCGCTCCGTCAGCGCATGCAGGGGTCGCTCGCCGCGGCGGATCCGTCGCTTGGGTCGGATCGTCCCGTAGAACTCGTTTTCGATCTGCAGCAGCGTCGTCGCCAGTTGCAGGTAGCGGTCGCCGTCCATGATGCCGATCGCCTCGTAGGCCGGATAGGGCTCGGTCAGGGCGCGCTGCAGCGAGCGCGCGTAGCTGGCGAGGCCGTTGAAGCTGACGCGCAGCGAGGCCTGCGCGTCGCTCTGGTATCCGAGCCGGCCCATGCGCAGCGACGTCGCGTGCGGCAGGTGGACCGAGTCCGACCCCAACGCCTGCAGCGCGTGTGCTCGGCCTTCGACGAAGCAGCGGCATGCGGCGGGCGAAGTGCCGAACAGGTAGAGCGGCAGCCAGGAGCTGCGCCGGAAATTTCGGATCAGCGCGAAATAGCCTTCCGTCCGGTAGTCCTGCAGCGTTCCACGATGACCGTCGACCTGCTGCAGCACCTCCCAGGCGGCATCCGGGAGCGAGAAGTTGTAATGGACCCCCGAAATCGTCTGCATCCTGCGTCCGTAGCGATGCGACAGGCCGGTCCGGTAGACGGTCTTGATCCTTCCCAGATTCGAGCTGCCATAGCGGCCGATCGGAATCTCGTCGTCCTCGGGCAGGCGGCAGGGCATGCTGCTCGCCCACATCGCTTCGTCGCCGATATGGCGGTAGACGAACTGGTGGATGTCGGTGAGCTCCGCGACGCAGGCATCGGCGCTCGCGTGCACACCCGTGATGAGCTCGAGCTGCGACTCGCTGAAGTCGGTGGTGATGCGCGGATGCGTCAGCGCCGATCCCAGCGCGGCCGGATGGGGGGTCGCCGCCAGCCCGCCGTCGGGACGGACGCGCAGGCTCTCCTTCTCGACGCCGCGCAGAAGCCCCGTCAGCGTCGGCGGCGAAAGTGCGCTCAGGCGTTGCTGGGCGTTGGGCAAGGAGACCTCCTGTTGATCTTGCGAATGGATCGGGACGGGGCTGCCGGCATGCGCGGCGCAGGCCCCAGCTTGCGCCGGTCGCGATCAGGCGGGCGGGGACGCCGCGTCGGGCCCTGTCGTCGCCGGCATTATGCCTGCCGGCGCATCGCGGGCTTGGCCGGGATGCTCGCATCGGGCTTCGACATTTCGTGCCCGGCCAGGCATTCGTCCTCCCTTCCGCGCACCACGCGCCGGCCGCGCAGGGGCCCGCGCTGCTCCGTGACGACGGTGCGCTGGCGCTCGGCATGGTCGTCGTCGTGGAAATAGACGACCACCCAGTCGCGGGTGCGGCCGAGCTCGTGCGCCCTCGCCGTGTTCGAGTAGAGGGCCGTGAACTGCCAATGGTCGCGGTGGGTGTGCAGCACCGGCAGCCACGCCTCGTTCCCGGGATTGAACCGCCGAGGAGCGATCGTCGGCAGCGCCCCGGCGCTCGCCCTGGCGAGGTATTCGCGGTCGACGTCGAGCAGCGTGGCGACGTCGGGTTCCGATGCTGCGGTCGGCGTCGCGCGGCGGGCGAGGGGCCGGCGGTCGAGGATCTGCGCCAGGGCGGCGCGGATCGCCGCGGCGCGCCGGGGCCCGACGCCCGGCACCTTCTCCAGATGCCCCTCGTGCGCAGCCACCTCGAGCGCCTCGAGGGTGTCGACCCCCAGCGTGTCGTGAATGCGTCGCGCGATGCCGGGACCGATGCCGGGGACCGTCCGGAACAGGTGCTCGGGGTCGAGGCTTCCGCGCAGGCGATCGAGCTGCGACCAGCGCCCGCGTTCGAACATCTCGGCGATGGCGGCCGCGATCCCGGCGCCGATGCCCGGCAGCGCGTCGAGACCGGCGCGTCCCCGGTCGGCGAACAGCGCCCTCAGGCTTCCCGGGTGCTGCATCACGGTGTCGGCGGCCCTGCGGTAGGCCGCCACGCGGAACGGATTCGCGCCCTGGGCGTGCAGCAGCTCGGCGGCTTCGCGCAGCCACTGCGCGACGCGCGGGTTGTCGGGGTCGGGGGCGCTGCCCTGCACCTGCGCGCCGGTCATGACGCGATCCGGCATGGCGCCTCGAGCACCGACCCGACGATCGCGTTGGGCCGGTAGGTCGTCAGGCCCTTGAGCCCGTTCCTCCACGCCTCGACGTAGAGGTCCCTGAATTCGGCGAACGGGTAGTCGGCGGCGACGTTGACCGTCTTGCTGATCGCGGTGTCGACATATGGCTGCACGGCGGCGCTCATCCGCATGTGGTCGAGCGCGTGGATGTCGAGCGCGGTGACGAAATGCGGCGGCAGCATCGTGCAGCGCCGGCCGTCGGGCGCCTTCCACACCGCGGGCGCCGCGGCGTCCTGCGCCGGGCGCCCCGGATCGAAAGGCAGGGCGTCCACCTCGGCATCGATGCCCTTCATGTCCCGGTACACGCGCCACGCGTGGTCCTCGACGCGGTATGCGCGCCAGCTGCCGTCGGCCATGCGCTTTCTCCGCGTGTACGCCCAGGCGTAGGCGGGCTCGATGCCGTTCGACGCGTTGTCGGCGAAAGCCAGCGATATCGTGCCCGTCGGCGCGATCGCCAGCAGGTGGCTGTTGCGCAGGCCGTGGCGCGCGATCGCGGCCCTGATGTCGCCGGGAAGGCGCGAGGCGAAACGCGGCGGCGCCAGGTAGTGCCGCGCATCGAACCGCGCGAACGTGCCCTTTTCCTTGGCGATCTCCACCGACGCGCGGTACGCGGCGTCGCGCAGCGCCCGTGCGATCGCGGCGGCCTGCCGTCGTCCTTCGTCGCGATCGTAGCGCAGGCCCAGCATCAGCAGCGCGTCGCCCAGACCGGTGAAGCCCAGCCCGACGCGCCGCTTGGACATCGCCTCCTGCTGCTGCTGGGGCAGCGGCCAGAGGGTCGCGTCGAGGACGTTGTCGAGCATGCGCACGGCGACCGGGACGATGGCGCTCATGCGCTCGAAGGCGAAGCGCGCATCGGGCGTGAACGGCGCATCGACCAGGGCGCAGAGGTTCAGGCTGCCGAGATCGCAGGACCCGTAGGCGGGCAGCGGCTCCTCGCCGCAGGGATTCGTCGCCTCGATGACCTCGCAGTAGGACAGGTTGTTGTCGCGGTTGATGGTGTCGATGAACAGCACGCCCGGCTCGGCGTGGTCGTAGGTGCTGGCGACGATCTGCCGCCACAGCGCTGCGGCCGGCAGCTCCCGGTAGACCCACAGCCCGTCCTCGCGCTGGCGCGCGCCTGCGGCGATCTGCTCCGGCCCGGGCCGCGCGCGATGGACGAGCTGCCAGGGACGGTCGTCGACGACCGCACGCATGAAGCCATCGGTGGCCGCGACCGACAGGTTGAAGTTGGACAGGCCGCCGCGATCCTTGGCGTGGATGAAGGCTTCGATGTCGGGATGGTCGCAGCGCAGCACGCCCATCTGCGCACCGCGGCGGGCGCCGGCGGACTCGATCGCCTCGCAGGACTGGTCGAACACGCGCATGTACGACAGCGGCCCGCTGGCTCGGCTCGCCGTGCCGCGGACATACGCGCCTTCCGGCCGGATGCGCGAGAAGTCGTAGCCGACGCCGCCGCCGCGGCGCATCGTCTCCGCGGCCTCGTTGAGCGCCGCATAGATTCCGACGTCGGTCCCGTCGCTGGAGATGCTGTCCCCGACCGGCTGCACGAAGCAGTTGATCAGGGTCGCCTTGAGCTCGGTCCCTGCCGCCGAGTTGATGCGCCCGCCCAGGATGAAGCCCTCGGCCTGTGCGCGAAGGAAGGCCTGTTCCCAGCGTGCACGCCGATCCTCCGGCTCGACCGCGGCCAGCGCGCGTGCGACCCGCCGGCGCACGTCGTCGACCCTGCGCTCGTCGCCGCTGGCGTACTTCTCGAGCAGGACCGCTTCGGAGATGGCCTGGGGAGGGAGCACGGTCGTCGCGGCGTGGTATGGCTGCTGCCTGTCCTGCGGACATCATATACGCGCCGCGCGGCGAACTGGCGCGGGCGCGCGCGCGGCCGCGCGTGCCTGCGTCGCGTTCCGGCGGGGTCCCGCGGCTTGACGTACGTCAAAACGGCCGCGCGGGCAGCGGGTCAGAATCAACGCAGTTGGACAGGTCCGCAGCGGCACGCGCCGCCGGCGCATCCTCGTGTTCGCGAGCCGCCTGCGCGGTCGATCGGACGATCGGCCGATCGCTGCGGGGATCGTTCCTGCATGCAGCACAACCACGATGGAGAGCACGATGGCAAATCTCACCCGATTCGATCCGTTCGGTGATCTCGCGACCCTGGCGCCGTTCCGCGACATGGAGGATTTCTTCCGGATGCCGCGGCTGCGCGCGCTCACCCGGGATCTGCCCGCTGCACCCGAGGTCAGGATCGATGTCTCGGAAGACGACAAGACGTACCACGTGAAGGCCGAGATCCCCGGCGTCAGGAAGGAAGACATCCACGTCGCCGTGGAGGGCAACCAGGTCTCGATCAGCGCCGAGGTCAGGAAGGAAGAGGAAGAGAAGAAAGGCAAGACGGTGCTGCGCAGCGAGCGCTACTACGGCAAGCAGGAGCGGAGCTTCACGCTGATGCACGACATCGACGAGAGCAAGTGCGAAGCCAAGTACCAGGACGGCATCCTCGACCTCGTCCTGCCCAAGAAGAACGGCAAGGTGTCGAAGCAGCTGCAGGTGAAGTGACACCCCGGCAGCGCTGCCGCTGCCGGTCGGGAAAATCCGGGCGACCCCGCCGTCCTGGCGATGCGCGGGATCGCCGCAAACGAACGCGGGAACACACATGACGAGATCGACGCTGCCGCCCAAGGGCGCCACGCAACCCGCCGCCGGCATGCGCCCGGCCCAGCGCATCTTCGACGCCCAGCGCCACGATCCTTACCAGGCCGCCGGCAAGTACGCGGAGCCCACGGTCTGCCCCGATTGCCGCGCCATTTTCCACGCAGGACACTGGCAATGGGGCAGCGCGCCCGAGGGTGCGCACCCGACCCGCTGCCCGGCGTGTCGGCGCATCCACGAGAAGCTGCCCGCCGGGCGGCTGACGCTCGCGGGCGCGCAGTTCAACCAGCATCGGTCCGACGTGCTCGCGCATCTGCGCAAGGTCGCCGCACGCGAGCGCGAGGAGCATCCGCTCAATCGCGTGATGGACATCGAGGAAGGGCGAGACGAGGTCGTCGTCACCACCACCGACATCCACACGCCGCAGCGCATCGCCGAGGCGCTGAAGCGCCAGTACCGCGCGGATTTCGATGTTCAGTACGGGCACGACGAGTACTCGGTGCGCGTGACCTGGCGCTACTGACGCCGTAGCCGGCCCGGGCCGGCGCTTGAGGAGTCAAATGCCGCGGCGCGTCGTCATCGGCGCTGCTGCATACTCGCCGCATTGCGTTTCCGGCGGCGAAACCCCATGCACGTGACGGTACTCGGCAGCGGCGTGATCGGCGTGTCCACTGCCTATCACCTGGCCAGGGCCGGGCATCGGGTGACGGTCGTCGAGCGGCAGCCCGGCGCGGCGCTGGAGACCAGCTTCGGCAACGCGGGCGAGGTGTCGGCCGGGCTGGCGGCGCCGTGGGCGGCGCCCGGGATTCCCCTCAAGGCACTGCGGTGGGCGTTCATGCGCCATCGCCCGCTGGTCATCTGGCCGCTGCCCGATCCCGCGATGTGGAGGTGGAGCCTGCAGATGCTTCGCAACTGCACGGCAGCGCGCTACGAGCGCAACAAGACGAGGATGCTGCGGCTCGCCGAGTACAGCCGGGATCGCCTGCGCGCGCTGCGCGCGGAGACCGGGATCCGCTACAGCGAGCGCAGTCTCGGCACGCTGCAGCTGTTCCGCACGCAGAAGGACCTCGATGGCGCAGGCCGCGACACCGAGGTCCTCGACCGTCATGGCGTGCCCTACCGGCTGCTCGATCGCGAAGGCTGCGTCGCCGTCGAGCCTGCGCTCGCGCGGGTGCGCGAGAAGTTCGTCGGGGGCCTGCGGCTCACCGACGACGAGACCGGCGACTGCCATCAGTTCGCCACCGCGCTCGCGCGCCTCGCGCAGGACATGGGCGTCGACTTCCGGTTCGGCGTCGACATCCGGCGCATCCTGGTCGAAGGCGGGCGCGTGCGCGGCGTTGCCACCGGCCAGGGCGAGGAACGGGCCGATGCCTATGTCGTCGCGCTGGGCAGCTATTCGCCGCTGTTCCTCAAGCCGCTGGGAATCGACCTTCCGGTGTATCCGGTCAAGGGCTATTCGCTGACGATCCCGATCGACGACCCGTCCGGGGCCCCGGAGTCGACGGTGATGGACGAGACCTTCAAGGTCGCGCTGACGCGCCTCGACGATCGCATCCGCGTCGGCGGCACCGCCGA
>JBLMVY010000100.1:0-8617 GCA_050256935.1 Candidatus Levyibacteriota bacterium
GGTGTTCGCCCTCGGGGCGGCCCTTCGGTGTCATCTTGGATCACCTCCGTGCTCCGCACTCCGGTGTTCGCCCCCGGGGCGGCCCTTCGGTGTCATCTTGGATCACCTCCGTGCTCCGCACTCCGGTGTTCGCCCCCGGGGCGGCCCTTCGGGCTCACGCAAGCCAGTCGCGCGCCGGTAGGAAGTCGCTGTACAGCCGCGCCTCCGGCGATCCCGGCTCCGGCGTCCACTCGTAGCGCCAGCGCGCCAGCGGCGGCATCGACAGCAGGATCGCCTCGGTGCGGCCGTTGGATTGCAGCCCGAACAGCGTCCCGCGGTCCCACACGAGATTGAACTCGACGTAGCGCCCGCGGCGATAGGCCTGGAAATCGCGCTCGCGATCGCCGTAAGGCAGGCTGCGCCGCCGCTCCAGGATCGGCAGGTAGGCGGGAACGAAATGATCGCCGACGCTCCGGGTCATCGCGAACGCCCGGGCGAATCCGCCTTCGCTGAAATCATCGTAGAAGATGCCGCCGATGCCACGCGCCTCCTGCCGATGCTTCAGGTAGAAGTAGTGGTCGCAGGCGCGCTTGAAGCGCGGATGGAGCTCGGCGCCGAACGGCGCGAGCGCATCGCGGCAGGTGGCGTGGAAATGCACGGCGTCCTCGACATAGCCGTAGCAGGGGGTCAGGTCCATGCCCCCGCCGAACCACCAGACGGTCTCGCCGTCCATGCCGTCGGCCGTCTCCGCGTCATCGCCCGACGCGACGAAGAAGCGGACGTTGAGGTGCACGGTCGGCGCATGGGGGTTGCGCGGATGGATCACCAGCGACACGCCCATCGCCTCCCAGGCCCGGCCCGCGAGCTGCGGCCGGTGCGCGGTGGCCGATGCCGGAAGCTGGCGGCCCGTCACGTGCGAGAACAGGACGCCGGCGCGCTCGAGGACCGGTCCGCCCTCGAGCGACATCGTGATGCCACCCCCGCCCTCGGTGCGCTGCCATTCGTCACGCTGGAACGCGCCGCCGTCGGCGTGCTCCAGTGCTGCGACGATGCGCTGCTGCAGCCCGGTCAGGTAGTCGCGGACCGCCGCGAGCTCCGGCGCGCCCCCGCGGCCGGTCGCCGTGCCGGGTGCGCCGCCAGGGACGTCCACGCGTCGCCCCCGGCTCAGCTCCGCCGCGCCAGGGCGCGATGCCCGATGTCGCTGCGGTACTGCATGCCGTCGAAATGGACCGCCGACACGGCGGCGTAGGCCGCGCGCTGCGCCTGGCGGATCGAGTCACCCAGCGCGGTGACGCCGAGCACGCGCCCGCCGCTGACCCGGACCTCGCCGTCGGACAGGGTGGTGCCCGCATGGAACACCGTGACCCCCGGGTGTGCATCCGCAGTGATGCGATCCAGACCGTCGACGACGTCGCCCTTGCGCGGCGATGCGGGATAGCCCGCGGCCGCGAGCACGACGGTCAGCGCGGCGCGGCGATCCCATTCGGCCTCGGTGCGATCGAGCGTGCCGGAGAGCGCATGCTCGAGCAGCACGGTGAGGTCCGAGCGCAGGCGCGCCATGATCGGCTGCGTCTCCGGGTCGCCCAGCCGGCAGTTGAACTCGAGCACGCGCGGCGCGCCGGTCGGGTCGATCATCACGCCCGCGTAAAGGAATCCCGTGTAGGGCATTCCTTCGGCGGCCATGCCGCTGACCGCGGGGACGATGACGTCGCGCATGATGCGTGCATGGACGGTCGGGGTCACGACGGGCGCCGGAGAGTAGGCGCCCATGCCGCCGGTGTTGGGTCCCCGGTCGCCGTCGCCCAGGCGCTTGTGGTCCTGCGACGACGCGAGCGCGAGCACGTGCGCGCCATCGGCCATCACGATGAAGCTCGCTTCCTCGCCTTCGAGGAAATCCTCGATCACCACCCGCGCGCCTGCGGCGCCGACGGCGTTGCCCGACAGCATCGCGTCGATCGCGGCGTGCGCCTCGGCGACGTCCGTCGCCACGACGACACCCTTGCCCGCGGCGAGACCGTCGGCCTTGACGACGATCGGCGCGCCGCGGCCGTCGACCCAGGCGTGCGCGGCCGCCGCGTCGGTGAAGGTCCGGTATTCGGCGGTCGGAATCCGATGCCGCAGCATGAACGCCTTGGCGAAATCCTTGGAGCTCTCGAGCTGGGCCGCAGCCCGCGTGGGCCCGAAGATCCGCAGCCCCGCGCCGCGGAAGGCGTCGACGATCCCCGCCGCCAGCGGCGCCTCGGGGCCGACGACGGTCAGCCCGACCGATTCGCGCCTGGCGAAGGCCACCAAGGTCGGGATGTCCTCGATCGGGACGTTGGTGAGGTCCGCATCGCGCGCGGTGCCGGCGTTGCCGGGGGCGACGAACACCTTGGCCACGCGCGGCGACTGCGCGATCTTCCAGGCGAGCGCATGCTCGCGGCCGCCCGAGCCGACGATCAGGACGTTCATCGGATCGTTCCACTCACTTGAACATCACCTTGCCGAAGACATAGAGGGTGCTGCCGTGGTTGATGCCGCCGTTGAGCGTCGGAATGTAGGTCGCGAACAGCGTCGCCTTGTCGTAGCGCAGCGATGCAATCGGCAGGACGGCGGGAAACGGGATGCCGTTCGCGATGTCGGGCCGCTGGACGATCACCGCCGTGAATCCGAGACCCGCCTGCAGCCCGCTGCGCGGCCCCCAGTAGGTCGAATGCTCGTAGCCCAGGTTCCACTGCGCGTGGCTGTGCGAATCCTTGAACACCAGCAGGAAGATCGAGCGCGTGTCGCCGTCGGGATCCTCCTTGGTGCGGATCGGGCCGCCACCCCAGGCATTCGCATTGAGCTCGGCGCGCCGCTCGGGCGTCCAGGTGTAGGGCACGTGCCAGGAATAGCCCGAGACCAGCATGCCGTTGTCGCCGTGCTCGTAGACATCGACCAGTTCCGAGCAGCCCGCGGCGATCCACTTCGGCCAGTCGGTGCAGGCCGCCTGCGCGGCGGGAACGAGCGAGCCCCAGACGAGTCCGGCGGCCGCGCTGATGCGGGCGGCGTTCGCGAAGGCCCGGGCTCGACCTGCGGAATTTACCGCAGCGCAGCGCCGGCTCCGCGCCGCCGCTGCGGCCTCAATGCCGGAAATGGCGCACCCCCGTGAACACCATCGCGATCCCGCGCTCGTCCGCGGCGGCGATGACCTCGTCGTCGCGGACGCTGCCGCCGGGCTGGATCACCGCCACTGCGCCGTTGTCGGCGACCACGTCGAGACCGTCGCGAAACGGGAAGAAGGCGTCCGAGGCGACCACGGATCCGGCGAGCGACAGGCCGGCGTTGCCCGCCTTGATCGCCGCGATGCGCGTCGAGTCGACCCGGCTCATCTGCCCGGCGCCGATGCCCAGCGTGCGTCCATCCCCGCAATAGACGATGGCATTGGACTTGACGAACCAGGCGACCCGCCACGCGAACAGGAGATCGGCGACCTGCGCTGCGGTCGGCGCGACGCGCGTGACGACCCGCAGGTCCCCCTCCAGCACGTCGCGCGCATCGCGCGTCTGGACGAGGAACCCTCCGCCCACCCGCTTGATGTCGAGCGCCTCGCCGGGCGCGCCAGGCGTCGGCAGCGCGACCTCGAGCACGCGCACGTTCTTCTTCTGCGCGGCGATGGCGAGCGCCTCCGGCGTGTAGCCGGGGGCGATCAGCACCTCGACGAACTGCGCGGAGACCGCCTCCAGCGTGGCCGCGTCGACGGGCCGGTTGAACGCGATGATGCCGCCGAACGCCGACGTCGGGTCGGTCGCGAAAGCGCGGCGGTACGCGTCGATCGGCGCCGCGGCGCCGGCGACGCCGCAGGGATTCGCATGCTTGACGATCACGCAGGTCGGATCGGCGAAGGTCGTCACGCATTGCCAGGCCGCATCGGCGTCCGCGACGTTGTTGTACGACAGCTCCTTGCCCTGCAGCTGCCGGTACGCGGCGATGTCCGATGGCGCGGCCGTGGGCTCGCGGTACATCGCCGCCCGCTGGTGCGGGTTCTCGCCGTAGCGCATTTCCTGGCGCTTCTCGCCGGCGACGTTGAAGTATCGGGGGAATCCCTGCACGCCGCCGTCGGGCCCGCGCGCCGATATCCAGTTGGCGATCGCGCCGTCGTACGCCGCGGTGTGCGCGAACGCGCGCTGCATCAGTCGGAAGCGCAGCGCCGTCGACAGCGTGCCGCCGTTCGCGGTGAGCTCGGCGAGCACCGCGGCGTAATCGGCCGGATCGACGACGACGCCCACGTGCGCCCAGTTCTTCGCCGCGGCGCGCAGCAGCGCGGGGCCGCCGATGTCGATGTTCTCGATCGCGTCGTCGAGCGAGCACTGCGGATCGGCGACGGTCTCGCGGAACGGATAGAGATTGACGACGACGAGGTCGATCGTCGGTATCCCGGCCTGCGCGAGGGCGTCCCGGTGCTGCGGCAGGTCGCGGCGCGCGAGAATCCCGCCGTGCACCTTCGGATGCAGCGTCTTGACCCGGCCGTCGAGCATTTCCGGGAAACCGGTGTAGTCCCCGACATCGGTGACCGGCACTCCGGCGGCCGCCAGCATCCTTGCCGTGCCCCCGGTCGACAGCAGCCTGACCTCGCGGGCGACCAGCCCGCGGGCGAGCTCGAGAATGCCCGTCTTGTCCGAGACCGACAGCAGCGCCTGCGTGACGATCCCCGTCATCGCGCCGTCCACGTCAGATCAGCTTGTGCTTGGCGAGCTTGGCGCGCAGGGTGTTGCGGTTCAAGCCCAGCATGTCGGCCGCATGCGTCTGGTTGCCGTTCGAGCGCTCGAGCATCGAGCGCAGCAGCACCCGCTCGACCTGCCCGATCACCATGTCGTAGACGCCGTGCGGCGGCTCCCCGTCGAGGCGCCTGAAATAATCGTCGAGCGACCGCTCGACGCTGCGCCCGATCTCGTTGCTGCCGTTCAGCTGGATCTTCTTCTTCACGCCGCGAGGGCCTCCTCCCACGACACCTGCGAGTCCCGGTACTGCAGGCGATGTCCGGCACGCGCGGCGGCCGCGAAGAACCGGTCGACCGCCGCGGACTGCGCAGCGACCGTCTCGGCGGCGTTGACCTCGTCCCGGAAACTCCCGGCCCCGCGAAGCTCGCGGGTGTACCAGTGCAGGTGCTTGCGCGCGATGCGCACGCCCAGCGCCTCGCCGTAGAACGCGTAGTGATCCGCCAGATGCTCGCGGATCAGCGCGTGGACTTCGGCCACGGTCGGCGGCGGCAGCAGGCGCCCGGTCTCCAGGTAGTGCGCGATCTCGCGGAAGATCCACGGGCGCCCCTGCGCGGCGCGCCCGATCATCAGCGCGTCGGCCCCCGTGTACATCAGCACCTCACGGGCGCGCTCGGGCGTGTCGATGTCGCCGTTGGCGATCACCGGAATCCTCACGCTGCGCTTGATCGCCCGGACCGTGTCGAACTCGACCGGACCGTTGAACAGGCAGGCGCGCGTGCGCCCGTGGACGGCGAGCGCGGCGATGCCCGCGTCCTCGGCGATCCTCGCGATCGCGAGCGCGTTGCGCCGCTCGGGCGAGGGACCGGTGCGGATCTTGAGCGTGACCGGGACATCGACGGCGCGCACGACCGCGGCGACGATCGACGCCACCAGAGGCTCGTTGGCCAGGAGGGCGGATCCGGCGGCGGCGTTGCACACCTTCTTCGCCGGGCATCCCATGTTGATGTCGATGATCTGCGCGCCGCGATCGACGTTGTAGCGCGCCGCATCCGCGAGGAGCGCGGGATCGGCGCCGGCGATCTGCACGGCGATCGGGGCGACCTCCCCCTGGTGATCGGTGCGCCGCCGCGACTTGTCGGTCGCCCACAGCCTCGGATTGGCAGCGACCATCTCCGACACGGCATAGCCGGCGCCGAGCCGCTTGCACAGCATCCGGAACGGGCGATCGGTCACGCCGGCCATCGGTGCGACGGCGAGATTGTTTGGCAGAGAGTGGCCACCGATGCGCACGGCCTGGACTGTCGACTTCGAGGGAAGGGGGTCGAATTATACCGACAATCGCGAGCTGTCGATCGCCGTTCGGCGGGATGCGTTTGCGGGTGCTCGGTCCGGCGGTTCGCGCTCAGTGAATTCCGAACAGCATCGCGCGCGTGAACGCTCGCTTGGCGAGGGGCATGGCGTCGAGCAGCATGAGGCCGAGCCCGCGCGGTCCCGACAGCCACGGCAGATCGTTGCCGAAGAGCTGGACCAGGCCGTGCGTGAACGCGATGCCCGCCCGCCGGTCGAGGCCGCGCCCGCGGCGATGGCGATCGAGCATCGCGGCGCCGCCGAGCTCCTCGCGTGGCGTCGCCAGTATCGTCTGCGCGAGCTCGTACGCGTCGCGCAGGCCGAGATTGAATCCCTGTCCCGCGATCGGGTGCAGGGCCTGTGCCGCGTTGCCGATCACGGCGACGCGCGTCGCGGTCGTCGCGGTCGCGACTTCCAGCGCCAGCGGAAAGCTGCGCCGGTCGGCGACGCCCTCGAAGCCGCCGGCGCGACTTCCGAAATGCGCTGTCAGCTCGGCGAGGAATTGCGCGTCGGACAGGCCCATGAGCTGCGCGGCCCGATCGGGCGTGTTCGTCCACACCAGCGCGTAGTGATCGCGCTCGGGAAGCAGCGCGACGGGACCGTCGGGCGTGAAGCGCTCGTAGGCGATGCCCCGGTGCGGACGCGAAAGCATGATCGCCGCGATCAGCGCCACCTGACCGTAGTCGCGGCGCCTGCGCGTGATGCCCGCGACGATCGACCCCGCGCCGTCGGCGACGATGCAAAGCCTTGCGCGCAGCGGCTCTGCCGGCGCGCCCTCGAGCGCGATCGCCGCCTCGGCCGCCGAGCCGGTGACGCTGCGGGCGGTCGCGCCGTAGCGCATCTGCACCTGCGTCTTCTGCAGCGCCGCATCCAGCGCGGACTGCAGCGCCCGGTACGAGACGACATAGCCCAGCGCGGGCAGTCCCTGCTCCTGCGCATCGAGGGTCAGCGTCCCGAAGCCGCGGGCCTGCGAGACGTCGATGGTCACGATGGGCGTCACGGCGCCCTCGGTCGCCGCGAGTGCCGCCCAGACGCCCAGGCGCTCGAACACCAGCCTGGCGCCGTGCGACAGCGCGAGCGAGCGATCCGCCCGCGCCGCCGCGCCGGGCGCCCGCGGGTCGACGACGACGACCTCGAGATCGGCGTCGGCGAGCGCCAGCGCGAGCGTCGCGCCGACCGGCCCTGCGCCGACGATCGCGACGTCGCAGGTCATCGTCAGGCGGAGAGCGCCCGGCAGGCCGCCTCGACGTCGGCCACGGTCTTGGGTGCGGCTACGGTGAGGTT
Organism: Candidatus Levyibacteriota bacterium; assembly: GCA_050256935.1. Lineage (GTDB taxonomy): Bacteria > Pseudomonadota > Gammaproteobacteria > Burkholderiales > Casimicrobiaceae > VBCG01. The sequence goes on from JBLMVY010000100.1 coordinate 7,290, forward strand.
CTCGACGCCCGCGGGCGTCACCAGCACGTCGTCCTCGATGCGCACGCCGATGTTCCAGAAGCGCTCGGCCACGTTGGCCGCCGGCCGGATGTAGGCGCCGGGCTCGACGGTCAGCACCATTCCGGGCGCGAGGCGCACCGACTCGCCCTGGTGCTGGTAGAGGCCCGCGTCGTGCACGTCCATGCCCAGCCAATGACCGGCGCGGTGCATGTAGAACTGCTTGTAGCTGCCGCTCTCCAGCACCGCGTCGAGCGATCCTTCGCACAGCCCGAGGTCGATGAAACCCTGGGCCAGCACGCGCTCGGCGACGCGGTGATAGTCGTGGAACGGAACCCCGGGCGCGAGCGCGTCGATGCAGGCGAGCTGCGCCGCCAGCACCAGCTCGTAGACCGCCTTCTGGGGGCCGGTGAAGGCGCCGTTGACCGGGAACGTGCGCGTGATGTCCGACGCGTAGCCCTGATACTCGCAGCCGGCGTCGATCAGCAGCAGGTCGCCGCTCTGCATCTGCCGGTTGTTGTCGCGGTAATGCAGCACGCAGGCATTGGGTCCCGACGCGACGATCGACGAATAGGCGACCGACTGCGCGCCGTTCTTCAGGAACTCGTGCATCAGCTCGGCTTCGACCTGGTACTCGAAGGCCCCCGGCCGCGTCTGCGCCATCGCGCGGGCATGGGCGGCGCTGGAGATCGCGCAGGCGCGACGCATCAGGTCGATCTCGTGGCCGTCCTTCACCAGTCGCATCGAATCGAGGACTGCGCGCACGTCGACGACCTCCTCCGGCGCCGAGACCCCGGTGCGGGCACGCCCGCGGACCTCGTTCAGGAGGTCGGCGACCTGGCGATCCCAGTCGGGGAACATGCCCAGCGGCGTGAAGACCGCCGGCCGGTCGGACGCGATGTCGGGAAGCTTCGACTTCAGCGCCGAGATCGGATGCGCCTCGTCGAAGCCGAAGATCTCGCGGGCGGCGTCGGGGCCGTACCGGAAGCCGTCCCAGATCTCGCGCTCCTCGTCCTTCTCGCGGCAGAACAGCAGCTGCCGATCGCCGTCGGGGCCGGCGACCAGCGCGATGACCGCCTCGGGCTCGGGGAACCCCGACAGGTAGTAGAAATAGCTGTCGTGCCGGAACGGGTAGAGCGAGTCGCGATTGCGGGCGACCTCCGGCGCCGTCGGCAGCAGCGCGAGACCGCCTCCGCTCCTGCTGCGCATCGACTGCAATATCGCATCGCGACGGGCGCGATAGACCTGATGGGCGTGGTTCATCGTGGGATCCTGCGTTCGGTCGCCCATTATAGGGCGCAGCCGCGAGGGTCGCGTCTTTCCCGAATCCG
>JBLMVY010000101.1:0-3869 GCA_050256935.1 Candidatus Levyibacteriota bacterium
TGCGGTCGAGCACGGTGACGCGCGCCCCCATGCCGAGCGCGATCTCGATCGCGTGCGTCCCCACCACGCCCCCGCCGATGACGAGAACCTGCGCCGGCGCCACGCCCGGCACGCCGCCCAGGAGGACGCCCTTGCCCCCGTGGGGCTCTTCCAGATAATGTGCGCCGACCTGGACCGCCAGCCGGCCGGCGACCTCGGACATCGGCGCCAGCAGCGGCAGGCTGCCCGAGGGTGACGTGACGGTCTCGTAGCCGATGCATATCGCGCCGCTGTCGACCAGGTCGCGGGTCTGTGCGGGGTCGGGGGCGAGATGCAGGTAGGTGAACAGCACCTGTCCGGGCCGGAGCTGGCGGCGCTCGCCGGGCTGCGGCTCCTTGACCTTCACCACCATGTCGGCCAGCGCATAGACCTCGGCGCCCGTCGCCACGACGGCGGCGCCCTCGCGTCGGTAGTCCTCGTCGCCCGCGCCGATGCCGGCGCCCGCCCCGTGCTCGACGACGACCTGATGTCCATGATGCGTCAGCTCGCGCACCGAGCCCGGCGTCAGTCCGACGCGGTTCTCGAAAACCTTGATTTCCTTAGGAACGCCGATGCGCATCGAGGCTGACCCGGGCCGGAACCGACTCCAGCGCCCTTGATCGGGCGCCGCACGCACGCTACAAAGGCATATTATCGAACCTTTGCGCGGACCGGGGCATTCGCGGGTCGCGCCACCGGAGATCACGATGGGTCACGCCGAATTCACGCTGCGCAACCAGCCCTCGCCGACGACGATCTCGCTGGACGAGCTCTGGATGCCTTTCACCCCCAACCGCGACTTCAAGGCCGATCCCAGGATCGTGGTGCGCGCGGAGGGCATGTACTACTGGAACGACCGCGGCGAGAAGATCATCGACGCCTCGTCCGGCCTGTTCTGCGTGGCGGCCGGACACGGCCGGCGCGAGATCGCCGAGGCCGTGCACCGCCAGCTGTCCGAGCTCGACTTCGTCGCGCCCTTCCTGCGCGCACACCCGAAGAGCTTCGAGCTCGCATCGCGCGTCGCCGAGCTGACGCCGGGCGACCTCAACCGGATCTTCTTCGTGAACTCGGGATCGGAATCGGTCGACACCGCGATGAAGGTCGCGCTCGCCTACCACCAGGCGCGCGGGCAGTCGGGGCGCACGATGTTCATTTCCCGCGAGCGCGCCTATCACGGCGTCAATTTCGGAGGCGTCGCGCTGTCGGGCATCGTCAACAACCGGCGCCGGTTCGGGCTGGGCGTGCCCGGCGTTGCGCACATGCGCCACACGCAACTGAAGGAGAACCTGTTCACGCCCGGCGAGGGCGCGCACGGCGCCGACCTCGCCGACGACCTCCTGCGCTTCGTCAACCTGTATGGCGCCGAGAACATCGCCGCCTGCATCGTCGAGCCGATCGCCGGCTCGACCGGCTGCCTGGTGCCTCCGAAGGGCTACCTCGCGCGCCTGCGCGAGATCTGCGACATCCACGGCATCCTGCTCGTGTTCGACGAAGTCATCACCGGCTTCGGACGCACGGGCGCGCCGTTCGCCGGCCAGGCGTTCGGCGTCGTGCCCGACATCATGACCATGGCCAAGGCGCTCACCAATGCGGCGCAGCCGATGGGGGCCGTCGCCGTCTCCGAGCGCGTCCACGACACCGTGATGGGCGCGGCGCAGGAGGGCGCGATCGAGTTCTTCCACGGCTACACGTATTCGGGCCATCCCGCCGCCTGTGCCGCGGGTCTCGCCACCCTCGACATCTATCGCGACGAGGGTCTGTTCGAGCGCGCCCGGACGCTGGCGCCCTATTTCCAGGAGGCGATGTTCTCGCTGCGCGACGTGCCGCACATCACCGACATCCGCGGCTACGGGATGTTTGCCGCGTTCGACGTCGCCTCCGACGGCGTGCCGGGCCATCGCGGCCATGTCCTGCAGAAGAAGCTCTTCGACAACGGGCTCAATCTCAAGACCACCGGCGACTGCGCGCTGCTCGCGCCGCCGCTGATCGCGGAGCGCGCGCACATAGACGTCATCGTCGACATCCTGCGCAAGACGGTGTCGTCGCTCTGATCCCGCGGGCGGTCTCGCCCGGATTGTCACGCATCATCACTTCGAAAGGAGCAGCATGAAGCGCATTTGGGCAATTTGGACGTCGGTGGCTGCATTGGCGCTCTGCGCGGCGACGCCCGCCTGGGCGCAGAAGACCGTGACCTTCGCCTACCAGGACATGATGAATCCCTGGCGCTGGGTGCAGGAGACCGGCGAGATCGAGAAGGAAACCGGCTACAAGATCAATTTCCGCCAGATCCCGGGCGGCGGCGACGTGGTCCGCGCGATGGCTTCCGGCGACGTCCAGCTCGGCGAGCTCGGCTCGACCGGCGTGGCGACCGCGATCAGCCAGGGCATGGACATCGACCTGTTCTGGATCCTCGAGGACATCGCATCGGCCGAGGCGCTGGTCGCGCGCGACGGCAGCGGCGTCACGTCGATCGCCGGGCTCAAGGGCAAGAAGGTCGGCACGCCGTTCGTCTCCACCTCGCATTTCCAGCTGCTCTACGCGCTGGACAAGGCGGGGCTGAAGCCGGGCGACGTGCAGGTGCTGAACATGCGGCCGCCCGAGATCGCCGCCGCGTGGACCCGCGGCGACATCGATGCGACGTTCATCTGGGATCCGGCGCTGTCGACGGTCAAGAAGACCGGCAAGGTGCTGATGACCTCGGGTGACGTCTGCAAGGAAGGCGCCTGCACGTTCGACGGGCTGGTCGTCGAGCACAAGTGGGCGCAGGCCAATCCCGCCTTCATGGTCGCGCTGGTGAAGGCGATCGCCAAGGCCGACGCCGATTACCGCGCGCATCCCGACGCCTGGGGCGTCAACTCCGACAAGGCCAAGGCCGTCGCCAAGTGGTCGAAAGGCAAGCTCGAGGACGTTCCGGCGGCGATGAAGCTCTACGGCTTCCCCGACCTCACGGAACAGGATTCGCCCCGCTGGCTGGGCGGCGGGGCGAACGGCGCCGCCGCCAAGGCGCTGCTGCAGCAGGCCAACTTCCTCAAGGCGCAGGGACGCCTGCAATCGGTGCTCACCGACTATTCGAAGCACGTCACGACCGAATGGGTGGCCAAGGCGATGAAATGACCCTGCGGGCGGCGGCCGCCGGGCGGCCGCCGCCCCGGTCTGCATGCGCACGGCGTCGATGCATCGTGTCGACGCTCGCGTCGCGCCCCTCGCCTTCACGCCGCCTCGTTCCATGACCAAGCTCGCCATACGCCACCTCGGCGTGCGCTACGCGTTGAAGGGCGGCACCGTCGACGCTCTTTCCGACGTCAATCTGACGATCGAGGACGGCGAATTCGTCGTCGCGATCGGCGCGTCGGGCTGCGGCAAGACGACGCTCCTGAGCTGCATCGCGGGTTTCCTCCCGGCGACCGAGGGCAGCATCGAGCTCGACGGCGGCCCGGTCACCGGCCCCGGCGCGGACCGGGGCGTCGTGTTCCAGAAGCACGCGCTGATGCCCTGGCTCAACGTCGTCGCGAATGTCGAATTCGGCCTGCGCATGCGCGGCATGCCGGCAGCGGAGCGACGCCGCATCGCGCTGGAGAAGCTGCGCCTGGTCGGCCTGGCCGATTTCGCGGACCGCGCGATCTACGAGCTGTCGGGGGGCATGCAGCAGCGGGTCGGCATCGCGCGCGCGCTGGCCTCCGATCCCCGGCTGATGCTGCTGGACGAGCCGCTGGGCGCGCTGGATGCGCTGACCCGCGAGTCGATCCAGGAGCTGATCCTCGATGTCTGGCATCGCACCGGCAAGATGATGTTCTTCATCACGCACTCGGTCGAGGAGGCGCTGTTCCTCGCCACCCACCTGATCGTCATGA
>JBLMVY010000102.1:0-8105 GCA_050256935.1 Candidatus Levyibacteriota bacterium
GCAGGGACTGACCGACGCGCGGCGGCTGTGGCAGGTGCTGGACATCGAGCCGGGCTGGGAAGACGCGCTCGAGGCGGTGCTGCGCGAGCGCCTCAATGCACTGCGGCTTTCGCATCTCGACGATGCGCTGGGCTTCACTGGCGATGCCAAGCCGCCGGGTCGCCTCGCCGTCTATGCCGACGCCGACGCAAGCGAGCTTCCCCCGGCCGCCGCCGATGCACTGCTCGCCAAGGTGCGTACGCAGGAGCCGACGGTGGCGCGCCTGCTCGCCGACGGCCTGCACGGCATCCGCTGCCGGCCGGACCTCGCCGCGGCGCTTGCCGATCGCCGCGCGCTCCTGCCGGGCGAGGCGTTCGTCACGCCGCAGGGGCATTGCGTCAGCGCGCAGGACATCGCATTCTTCGCGCCCGACAGCGAGCTGCACGGCGTGCTTGCCCGCCAGCGCGAGCTGGCCGAGCTCGCCGTGGGCATCGACGCCGCGCGCGTCGCCGCGGCGGATGCACGCACCGCCCTCGATGGCGTCGAGTCGGAGCTCGAGGAGAGACAGAGCGCCTATCACCAGGAAAGCGTTGCGCTGGCGTCGCAGCAGCGCCGCTGCCACGATCTCGAGCTCGAGGTCCTGCAGCTGCGGCAGGAAGCCGAGGCGGCCGCGCAGCGGCGGGTGCAGATCGGGCAGGAAGCCGACGATCTCGCGACCCAGCACGCCCAGGCTTCCGAGCAGCATGCGGCGATCGCTGCCGAGATCGCCGACATGCAGTCGCGTTTCCACGACGAGACAGCGCGGCGCGAGGCTGCACGCCACGCACGCAACGAAGCCGACGTGGCGCTGGCCCGCGCCCGCGAGCGCCTGCGCTCGGCCGAGCGCGCAGCGCAGGAAGCAGGCTTCGCCGAGCGCAGCTGCCGCGACCGGCTGGCCGAGATCTCGCGGCGGCGCGAGTCGCTGGCGGCGCAGGTCGCACAGCAGCAGGGTCTGCTCGCACAGCTGTCGACCGAGCGGCAGTCGATCGACTGGTCGCCGGTCGAGGAGGCGTTGCAGCGCCAGCTCGGCGAGCGTGCCGCTGCCGAGCAGGCCCTCGCCGCGGCGCGTGACCGCCAGGAAGCGCTGACGGCTGACCTGCGGGCGGCCGACGAGGCGAGGCTCACCGCGGAGCAGAAGCTCGAGCCGGCGCGCGCGAAGATCCAGGAGATGCAGCTCAAGGAGCAGGCGGCGGCGCTGTCGGAGCAGCAGTACAACGAGCAGCTCGCCGAGGCCCACGCCGACCTCGGCGCATTGCCCGATGCCCTCAAGGCCTGGGGCAGTGCGCGCACGCTGCCGGCGGAAATCGAACGCCTGGCGGCGGAGATCGCCGCGCTGGGACCGGTCAACCTCGCCGCGCTCGACGAGCTCGCGCAGGCCACCGAGCGCAAGGGCTACCTCGACCGCCAATCGGCCGACCTCACGGAGGCACTGCAGACGCTCGAGTCGGCGATCCGCCAGATCGACCGCGAGTCGCGCGAGCTCCTGCAGCAGACCTTCGACGTCGTCAATTCCAATTTCGCCAAGCTGTTTCCCGCGCTGTTCGGCGGCGGCCAGGCCAAGCTGCTGCTGACCGGCGAGGAGATCCTCGATTCCGGCGTCCAGGTGATCGCCCAGCCACCGGGCAAGCGCAATTCGTCGATCCACCTGCTGTCGGGAGGCGAGAAGGCGCTGACGGCGACGGCGCTGATCTTCGCGCTGTTCCAGATCAATCCCGCGCCGTTCTGCCTGCTCGACGAGGTCGACGCCCCGCTCGACGACTCGAACACCCATCGCTTCTGCGAGATGGTGAAGAGCATGTCGGGCGAGACCCAGTTCCTGTTCATCTCGCACAACAAGATCACGATGGAAATGGCGAACCAGCTCATCGGCATCACGATGCCCGAGCCCGGCGTCTCGCGCGTGGTTGCGGTCGACATCAGCGAAGCTCTCGAGCTCGCGGAGACCGCGCCCGCGGCCATCGCGACCTGATTCGCTTGGCTGCCGCCAGCGCTTCGCGCGCTATACTCCGCGACATGATGGCGATCCCCGATAGACCACGCGCCGCGGGCGTGCTGGCATCGCGCGCGCACGGCGGATGAGCTCGCTGCAGATCGGACTGATCGGGGCCGGCGTCGTGCTCGTCGCCGGCGTCATCGCCTACAACGGATGGCAGGAGCGCCGCTACCGGCGCAGCATCGAGGCTGCGCGCGGGACCGATCGGCTGGCGGGGGACGCCGGCGGCGTCGACACCCGTGTCGAGCCGACCCTGCATGACCGAGATCAGGGCGCGGAGCCCGCTCAGGTTTCCGCTGGCGCCGGTCCGGCGTTGCGCGGGGGCGGGACGCTCGAATCCACTTCGTTCGAGGCGCCGGTCGACGCGATCGCGCCACCTCCGGAGCTCGACGGGGAAGCGTCCTACGGCGATGCCGACACGGATGCGGCCATCGCGTCGCAAGCGGCGATCGCCGCTTCGCAGGGCCTGGCCAGGACGGGGGCGGCGCTTCGGGAAGCACCCGCCGCCGCGACCGGCGGCACGGCGCGCGGGGCGGCCGCCTTTGCGCCTGACCGCGAAATCGAGTGCATGATCGTGCTGCAGCCGGTGGCGCCGGTCACGGCAGGCGCGCTCGCCGCCGGCCTGCATGCGCGCCTGGGCAAGCCGCTGCGCTGGTTCGGGCGCAGCGACGCGCAGGGTGCCTGGCAGCGCCTCGCCAGCGACACCCAGGGACGGCACGCCGAGGTGGTCGCGTGCATGCTGCTGGCCGACCGCAATGGCGCCGCGTCGCGCGCGCAGCTCGAGGCGTTCTCGCGCGTCGTCGGCGACATCGCGCCGACCCTGCCGGCGGCATTCGTGCCGCCCGACATCGACCGCGAGGCAGCGCGCGCCGAGGCGCTCGATCGCCTGTGCGCGGACCTCGATGTGCAGATCGGCCTCACCGTGCAAAAGCCCGAGCCCGGCGCCATCGCGGGCACGCGCCTGCGCGGCGTCGCCGAGGCATCGGGTTTCCACCTGGTGCCTTCAGGGCGCTTCGAGTTCGTGAGCGAGGACACCGGGGCCGTTCTCTATGCGCTGCAGAACCTGCGCCCGGAGCCGTTCACCGCCGAGTCGCTGCGCCTCACCGCCACCCATGGCGCCGTGTTCCTGCTCGACGTCGCGCGCGTGGCCGACCCCGCGCGCGTGTTCGACCAGATGAAGATGGCCGCCAGGCGCATGGCCGCCACCCTGGGTGGCGAGCTGGTCGACGACAACCGGCGGCCCCTGGACGACGCCGCGCTGGCGCTGATCCGCGACCAGGTGCAGGCCGCCGCCGACGCCTTGCGGGCGGTGCATATCGAACCGGGCAGCGCCCGCGCGCTGGCGTTGTTCGGCGCCTAGCGCGTGGCCCCGGGCAGGGCGCCCCCGCCGGCGGCCGTTCCGGCCGCCGCGGCCAAGCGGGCCGCGGCGTTGCGCGACGCGATCCGCACCCACGATCGCAACTACTACGTGCTCGACCGGCCGACGATCAGCGACGCCGAATACGACGCGCTGTACCGTGAGCTGCAGGCACTGGAAGCCGAGCATCCGGCCCTGGTCACGCCCGACTCGCCGACCCAGCGCGTCGGCGGCGCGCCGCGGGCCGAGTTCGCCCCGGTCCGCCACGCGGTGCCGATGCTGTCGATCCGCACCGAGACCAACACGACGGCCGCCGCCGCCGAGGTCTTCGACGCGCGGATCCGGCGCGAGCTGGGGCTTCCCCCCGACGCACCCCCGGTCGAGTACATCGCCGAGCTCAAGTTCGACGGCCTCGCCATCAGCCTGCGCTACGAGCAGGGGCGCCTGGCCGTCGCGGCGACGCGCGGCGACGGCGAAGTCGGCGAGGACGTGACGCGCAACATCCAGACGATCCGCGCGATTCCGCTGCGCCTTGCCGGTCGCGCCGCGCCCGAGCTCCTCGAGGTGCGCGGCGAGGTCTACATGGCGAAGAAGGATTTCGAGGCGCTCAACGCGCGGCAGGCGGCGGCCGGTCTGAAGGCGTTCATCAATCCGCGCAACACCGCCGCGGGGGCGGTGCGCCAGCTCGATCCGGCCATCACCGCCCAGCGACCGTTGCTGTTCTTCGCCTACGGAATCGGGGAAGCGCGGGGCTGGACGATGCCGGCGACCCATTCGGGGCTGCTCGACGCGTTCGAGGAATTGGGCGTGCCGGTCAATCGCGACCGACGCGTCGTGCACGGCGCGGCGGGGCTGATGGCGTTCTACGCCGCCGTCGCGGCGCGGCGCGACGAGCTTCCGTTCGAGATCGACGGCGTCGTCTACAAGGTCAACAGCCTGGCGCTGCAGCGCGAGCTCGGATTCGTCGCGCGCGACCCGCGCTGGGCGATCGCGCACAAGTTTCCTCCCGAGGAGATGCAGACCGAGATCCTCGGCATCGATGTCCAGGTGGGCCGCACCGGCGCGGTGACGCCGGTCGCGCGGCTGAAGCCTGTGTTCGTGGGCGGCGTCACCGTCACCAACGTGACGCTGCACAACGAGGACGAGATCCGGCGCAAGGACGTGCGGGTCGGAGACACGGTGGTCGTCCGCCGGGCGGGCGACGTGATCCCCGAGGTGAAGGAAGTCGTGCTCGCGCGGCGACCCCGCGACGCCCGCGAGTTCCGGATGCCGACCCACTGCCCGGAGTGCGGCTCCGCGATCGTCCGCCTTCCCGACGAGGCGATCGCGCGTTGCAGCGGCGGGCTGGTCTGCCCGGCGCAGCGCAGGCAGGCGCTGCGGCATTTCGCGAGCCGCCACGCGATGGACATCGAAGGTCTGGGCGACAGGCTGATCGAGCAGCTGGTCGACGCGGAGCTGGTGCGCACGGTCGCCGACCTCTACCGGCTGCGGGCGCAGGACCTCGCGCAGCTCGAGCGCATGGCCGACAAGAGCGCCGCCAACGTGATCGAGGCGATCGACGCCAGCCGCAAGACCACGCTCGCCCGCTTCATCTTCGCGCTGGGGATCCGGCACGTGGGCGAAGCGACCGCCAAGGACCTCGCCCAGCATTTCAGCGCGCTGGCCCCGCTGCAGGCGGCCAGCGAGGCCGAGCTCCTCGACGTCCGCGACGTCGGGCCGGTGCTCGCCGAGTCGATCCGCGACTTCTTCGGCGAGGCCCACAATCGCGAGGTGATCGCCGCGCTGCAAGCGGCGGGCGTGCGCTGGGACGAGCACGCGCCGCGCCGCGCAGGCAGGGGGCCGCTCGCGGGCAAGACCTTCGTCCTGACCGGCACCCTGCCGACGCTCTCCCGCGACGAGGCCAAGGCCCTGCTCGAGGCGGCCGGCGCGACCGTCACCGGGAGCGTGTCGAAGAAGACCGACTACGTGGTCGCGGGTGCGGAGGCGGGAAGCAAGCTCGCCAGGGCGCAGGAACTCGGCGTCGAGGTCATCGACGAGGACCGCATGCAGACATTGCTCAAAGGGAGTCGCGAGCCATCATGAAGAAGATCACCAAGGCGGTCTTTCCGGTCGCCGGGCTGGGCAGTCGCTTCCTGCCCGTCACCAAGGCGAGCCCCAAGGAGATGCTGCCCATCGTCGACAAGCCGCTGATCCAGTACGCGGTCGAGGAGGCGGCCGCTGCAGGGATCACCGACATGATCTTCATTACCGGGCGCAACAAGCGGGCGATCGAGGACCATTTCGACAAGGCCTACGAGCTCGAGACCGAGCTCGCGCTGCGCAGCAAGAAGGCGCTGCTCGAGCAGGTCCAGGCGGTCACGCCGCCGGGCATCAAATGCATCTACATCCGCCAGACCGAGGCGCTGGGGCTGGGCCACGCGGTGCTGTGCGCGGAGCCCGTCGTCGTCGACGAGCCGTTTGCGGTGCTGCTGGCCGACGACCTGATCGACGCTGCGGTCCCGGTGATGAAGCAGATGGTCGACGTCGCCAGCCGCGAGAACGCGTCGACGATCGGTGTCATGCAGGTGGCGCCGGCCGAGACCGCGAGCTACGGAATCGTCGAGGCCCATCCCGAGCCCGCAGGCGAGCGCATCGGCCGCATCACGCGCATCGTCGAGAAGCCCAAGCCGGGAACGGTGCCGTCGACGCTGGCCGTGGTCGGGCGCTACGTGCTGTCGCCGCGGATCTTCCACCATCTGCGCACGATGCCCGCGGGCGCCGGTGGGGAGATCCAGCTGACCGACGGCATCGCCCGCCTGCTGGCCGAGGAACGCGTGCTCGCCTACGAGTTCGAGGGCCGTCGCTACGATTGCGGGAGCAAGCTCGGCTACCTCGAGGCGACGGTCGACTTCGGGCTCAAGCACGGGGAAGTCGGCGAGGGCTTCGCGCGCTTCCTCGCGGGGCGCAGACCCTGAGCCCGCGATGACCCTCAACGAGCTGCGCTACATCGTCGCGGTCGCCCAGGAGCGAAGCTTCGGGCGCGCCGCCGGCAAGTGCTTCGTCAGCCAGCCGGCGCTTTCCGTCGCGATCCAGAAGCTCGAGGACGAGCTCGGCGCCGCGCTGTTCGAGCGCGGCAAGGGCGAGATCACCGTGACCCCGATCGGCGAGCGCATCGTCGAGCAGGCCCAGAAGGTGCTGGAGGAAGCGGCGCGTCTGCGCGAAATCGCGATCGGCGGCCGCAACCAGCTCGTCGGAGTGCTGCGGCTGGGCGTCATCCACACGGTGGCGCCCTACCTGCTGCCCGACCTGATCCCCGAGCTCCACGCGGTCGCGCCGCAGATGCCCCTGGAAATCGAGGAGACGCTGACCGAGCACCTCGAGACCGGACTGAAGAGCGGACGCGTCGATGCCGCCATCATCGCCCTGCCGTTCGAGGTCGCCGGCGTCGTGACGGATTTCATGTACGAGGAGCCGTTCCAGGTCGTCGTTCCCCTCGGCCACAAGTGGGCGAAGCGCAAGGCGGTCGCGCCCGACGAGCTCGGCACCGAGCACACGATCCTGCTCAATGTCGGCCATTGCTTCCGCAACCAGGTGCTCGACGCCTGCCCCGAGCTCAACCGGTCGGAAGCGATGGTGACGCGGACCAATTCGCTGGAGACGGTGCGCAACATGGTCGCCTCCGGGCTGGGAGTGTCGGTGCTGCCCCGCGACGCGCTGACCCCGCGCTTTCACAGCCAGCTGGTGGTGCCCGTGCCGTTCACCCAGCCGGCCCCGGCGCGGCGCATCGCCATCGCCTACCGCAAGAGCTTTCCGCGTCCGGACGCGATCGCGGCGATCCGCGACAGCGTCGCGCGATGCCGGGCCCGGCTGCCGGCCCGCGCCGCCCAGCGGGCGCGTTCCTAGCGCTACAGTCCCAGCGCCGCGAATTCGGACAGCGAGCCCAGCACGTAGTCCGGCGGCGGGCCGTGGCGCTCCACCGGCAGGCCGAGGCGGTTGATCCAGAAGGTCGTGAACCCGAACGCCTTGGCGCCGGTGGCATCCCAGCCGTTCGACGACACGAAGCCGATGTCCGCGGGTGCGAGACCGAGGCGGTCGACCGCGAGCTGGTAGACGCGGGGACTCGGCTTGTAGATCCCCGCAGCGTCGACGGACAGCACGCCGTCGAGTTGCGGGGCCAGCGCCGAACCCGCGATCAGCGGGTCGAGCATCGCCTTGGTGCCGTTCGACAGGATCCAGCGCGGACGGGGTGCGAGCGCCGCGAGCGCCGCAGCGGCGTCGGGATAGGGCGCGAGGTCGCGATAGCCGTCCAGGAGGCGCGCCCGGTCGGCGGCGTCGAGGGCGATGGTCAGCTGCGACAGCGCGTAGTCGAGGGCATGCGCGGTCAAGGCGGAGAAATCGTCGCGCGGCTGCGATGGCGACAGCATCAGCGACTGCAGCCACGAGTATTCGAGCTGCTTCGTACGCCACAACTGCGACAGGATGCCGCCCTGACGCGGCGCGACTTCCTCGGCGAGCCCCGCGATGGAGTGGACGTCGAACAGCGTTCCGTAGGCATCGAACACGAAGGCGGAAGGGGTGCTCATGGCGGGAGTCGCGGTGCAAAAATCGTGGTGCAAAAAAAGAGGGGTTACGTTTGTGCGTAACCCCTTGGTTCATGTGGTGGGCGATACTGGGTTCGAACCAGTGACCCCTGCCGTGTGAAGGCAGTGCTCTACCGCTGAGCTAACCGCCCCGCGAACCCAGACAGGAGCCGCGATT
>JBLMVY010000103.1:0-3230 GCA_050256935.1 Candidatus Levyibacteriota bacterium
CTGGGGAAGAACGCCAACGACGAGGCGATCACCCAGGCGATCATCGCGATGGCACATTCGCTGAACCTGCGCTGCATCGCCGAAGGCGTCGAGACGACCGCACAGTCCGAGTTCCTGAGAAGCCACGGCTGCGAGGAAGCGCAGGGCTACCTCTACACCCAGCCCCTGCCCGAGGACGAGTTCCGCGCGTGGTGGCACGAGCGCGAGCGGTCGCTCGCCACGGCGACCCACCAGCCCGGGTTATGGCAGTGAGGCCGGTTGCGCGAGGTCGCCCGGGACGTCGACGTCGCGCAGCACGCCCGGATCGTCGACCTCGAGCAGGATGACCGAGTCGCGGCTGGCCGCGATCAGCTCGCGCGCGCCGGCGTCTCCCGACGATGCGATCAGCGCGTCGCGGTGACGCCGCGCGAATCCCACCGGATGGCCGCGCCTGCCCCGATGGACCGGCGCGACGATGTCGGCGCCCGCCGCCAGCGCGGCGGCGACCGCGGCGATCGTGACCGGCCGGATCCAGGGCATGTCGGCAAGCGCGACGACCCAGCCGTCGGCATCCGGGGTGGCCGATACCCCGCAGGAAAGCGTCGCCCCCATGCCCTCGTCGGCATTCGGGCACTCGACGGTCGAAAGGCCCGCGCCGCGCATCCCCGCGACCAGATCCGCATGGCCGGGCCGCAGCACGGCGACGGCCTCGGAAAGCGCCTGGCCCAGGTGCATCGCGGAGGCGACCCCCACTGCCGTGCCCGCGGGAATCTCCGGGGCCGGCGTGACCAGCGGCGCAAGGAGCTTGTCGCCACCGAATCGCGATCCGCGTCCTGCGGCGAGCAGGATGCCGACGATGCGCACCGGCGTCACTCGGCAAGGAGCCGGAACCTGCCGTCGCGGATCGTGACCAGGACGCGCGCGCGTTCGTCCATGCCGTTGTGGTTGGTCGGCGACATGTTGAACACGCCCTGGCAGCCGACGACGTTCTTCTCCGACTCGAGCGCATCGCGCAGCGCCGAGCGGAACGCCGCGGTGCCCGGCTTCGCCGCCTTCAGCGCGACCGGGATCGCTCGCTCGAGGAGCAAGCCAGCGTCCCAGGTGTTGGCGCCGAAGGTCGATGGCTTGGAGCCGAAGCGCTTCTCGTAGGCTGCGACGTAGCCCTCCGCGACCTTCTTCGTCGGATTCGAATCGGGAATCTCGTCGATGACCAGCATCGGGCCGGCAGCGAGCACCGTGCCTTCGACCTTGTCCTTGCCGAGCTTGATGAAATCGTCGGTCGCGACGGCGTGGGTCTGGTAGATCGTTCCCTTGTAGCCGTCGTCGCGCAACGTCGCCTGCGGCAGCACGGCCGGGCCGCCGACCGCGGCGATGAGGATGGCGTCGGGCCTGGCGGCGATGAGCTTGAGTGCCTGGCCGGTGACGCTGGAATCGGTGCGTCCGTAGCGCTCGGTGGCGACGACCTTGACGCCGGCCTTCTCACCCAGGGCACTGAACACCTTGAGCCAGTTGTCACCGTAGGGGTCCGAAAAGCCGATGAACCCGACCTTGTGCACGCCGTGCGCGACCATGTGCTTCAGCAGCGCCGCGGCGATCAGGTCGTCGTTCTGCGTGGTCTTGAATACCCAGCGCTTCTTCGCATCCAGCGGCTCGACGACCGCCGAGGTGCCGACCGTCGCCAGCATCGGCACCTGCGCCTCGGCAATGACGGGCAGGATCGCAAAGGCATTGGGTGTCGTCGACGGGCCGATCAGGGCGTCGATGTGGTGTTCCTCGATCAGCTTCTTGACGTTCTGCACGGCGCGCGTCGTGTCGCCGCCGTCCTCCAGCGACACGTAGTCGACGTCCACGCCGCCGATCTTGCGCGGCAGGATGTCCCCGGTGTTGCGCTGAGGAATGCCGATCGCGGACGTCGGACCGGTCGCCGACACCATCAAGCCGATCCTGATCTGCGCGTACGCCGTCGACACCGACAGCACCGCGGCCAGGGCCAGGGCGAAAATTCTCGTCATCGCGCTGCGCTCCGCGAAAGGGTCATTCGAAGGAACGCATCCTAGCAGGGCGCTGCCCAAGCTAGCATCGAAGGTGCAAGCCCTTGCAGGCGGCCGGGCGCCGCCGTAGAGTGTCCGAACGGCAATCCGACCTTGGAGGGCACCATGCGTCGCAGACTGTATTTCCTCCTGCCCGACTCCGCCAGCGCGCGCGGAATGATGGACGACCTCCTGCTCGCGCGCGTCGAGGAGCGCCACATCCACTTCCTCGCGCGACGCGGCACGCCGATGGACGGCCTGCACGAGGCCAACCACCTGCAGAAATCCGATCTCGTGCATGGCGCACAGGTCGGACTCGCCCTCGGCACGGTGCTCGGACTCGTCGTGGGGTACCTGCTGGTGACGCTGCTGCTGACCGACGATCGCTGGCAGATCGTCACGGTGCTGGGCGCGGGCCTCGTGGGCGGACTCTTCGGCAGCTGGGTCGCGAGCATGGTCGGCAGCTCGGTCCCCAACTCGCGGCTCGCGCAGTTCGCGCAGGCGATCGAGCAGGGAAAGCTGCTGGTGATGGCGGACATCCCCGAGAGCCGCGTGGCCGAGGTTCGCGACAGGCTGAATCGGCGGCACCCCGAAGCCGAGGATCGCGGGATCGATCCGCACATCCCGGCGTTCCCCTGAGGGCCGCGGCGGCGGCGGGCGCCCTTTTCGGCCCCGCTCGTCCGAGGCGGCGCTGCGCGCGGTCGCGGTCGTCGGAGCTGGCGGCACAGGCTGCGTCACCGCGCTCGGAGGTCGCAGACGCCTGCCTGCGGGTCCCGATGCGGCGTCGCTCGAGGACATCCTGCCGATGATGGTCCTGTCGGGCTCGCTCGCCGCAGCACCCGCGACGGCAGGCGCTCCCACTCGCGCTCGACGCAGCCCGCCCCGCCACCCCGGACACTCCGATCCGAATCTCGGCGAGAGAAGCGCACGACGGCGAGCGATGGAGTGACGTAGCGCCACGATGCGACGGCGCGGTGCGGCGGGGCGGCACGACGGGCGACGTCCGCGCGCCTGTGCCGCAGTCGTCGCCAGCGGGTGGTGCGACGAGGGAGCCGTGCGTTGGCGACCGAAGTCGCACCGGGACCCGCTCGACGACGCGGGTGCGGCACCGAAGCGCGGCAGCGCCCGTCGCGCTGCCCCATCGCCGCCGAAGCTACGGCGGGCAGGTCACGCCGTGGAGGTCAGGTCCCGAAGAACTCGCGGACCTTGTCGAACCAGTTC
>JBLMVY010000104.1:0-3894 GCA_050256935.1 Candidatus Levyibacteriota bacterium
CGGAAGAACAGGAAGTCCTTGGGATCGAACTCGAAGTCCAGCCACGATCCGCGATAGGGAATGACGCGGGCCGAGAACAGCAGCTTGCCCGACGAGTGCGTCTTGCCGCGATCGTGCTCGAAGAACACGCCCGGCGAGCGGTGGAGCTGCGACACGATGACGCGCTCGGTGCCGTTGATGATGAACGAGCCGTTGTCGGTCATCAGGGGCATCTCGCCCATGTAGACCTCCTGCTCCTTCACTTCCTTGATCGTGTCCTTGGGCGCCTCGCGGTCCATGATGACCAGGCGCACCTTGGCGCGCAGCGCCGAGCAGTAGGTGAGGCCGCGCTGCTGGCATTCGACGACGTCGAATGCCGGCGGCAGCAGCGAATAGCTGACGAACTCCAGCCGCGCGTTGCCCGAGTGGCTGGCGATCGGGAAGATCGACGTGAACGCGGCCTGCAGGCCCTCGTTCTTGCGCTCGGTCGGCCGGGCGTCGGCCTGGAGGAAGGCCCGGTAGGAGGCGAGCTGGGTTTCGAGCAGGAAGGGCACCTGCAGGACGCTTGCGCGCTTCGCGAAGCTCTTGCGGATGCGCTTCTTTTCCGTAAACGAATAGGTCGTAGCGTGAGTGGTCGCCATGGCGTGTGTCGTCCGATCTCCGGGTCGATGGATGCTCAAGATGCCGTCGGCGGCTCCCGGTCGCATCGCGCGGGCTTGCGCGACGTGCTCCGGGCCGCCCGACTGTCCGGGGGCGTTGCGCCCCTGGCCTGGTGGCTGGCCGCTACCAGCCGCTGGCGGACGACGTCACCATTGCGGGCGACGTCCGACCAAACCTCGCTTCTGCAGTCGATTCAGAAGACGAAGCGAAACGGACCCGGACCGGACCCGCTTCGCTTCGGCGTCTGCGCCGAAGCCCTCCTCGCCCGCCTCGCTTGCGCTTCGCGCCCCCTCCCGCGGGCGGGAGGGGGTCGGGGCGAGGGGCGTGTTACTTGACCTCGACCTTCGCGCCGGCTTCTTCCAGCTTCTTCTTCGCCGCTTCCGCGTCGGCCTTGGCCACACCTTCCTTGACCGGCTTCGGCGCGCCGTCGACCAGGTCCTTCGCTTCCTTGAGGCCGAGGCCCGTCAGCTCGCGCACGGCCTTGATGACGTTGACCTTGTTGTCGCCGATGGCGGCCAGGACGACGGTGAACTCCGTCTGCTCCTCGGCTGCTGCGGCGGCGGCGCCACCGGCGGCCGGCGCGGCAACCGCGACCGCGGCAGCGGCCGAGACGCCGAACTTGTCTTCCATCGCCTTGATGAGCTCGGAGAGCTCGAGAACGGTCATCGACGAGATCTTGTCGAGGATTTCAGTCTGGACTGCGGACATCGTGTGCTCCTGATCGTAACGGGTTTAGATGGGTATTCGCGGCCGGGAATTCAACCCGCCCGGCGAGGACTGCTACGCGGCCTTCTGGTCGCGCACGGCGGCGAGCGCGCGGACGAACTTCGCCGGCACCTCGTTCATCGTGCGCACGAGCTTCGCGACCGGCGCCTGCATCGTGCCCATCAGCTTGGCCAGCAATTCCTCGCGCGATGGCAGCGCGGCGAGCGCTGCGATCTGCTTCGGGGACATCACCTGACCCGGCATGGCACCGCCGGTGATCACGAACTTCTCGTTGCCTTTCGCGAAGTCGTTCAGGACCTTCGCGACCGCGACAGGATCGCTGCCGATGCCGTACGCCAGCGGACCGACCATGCTGTCGGCCAGCCCGGCGAACGGCGTGTCGGCGACGGCACGGCGCACCAGCGTGTTCTTGACGACCCTGAAATACACGCCGGAGGCGCGCGCCTTCGCACGCAGCTGCGTCATGTCGGCCACCGGCAAACCCCGGTTCTCCGCCATGACGATCGCCTGCGCGCCGGCGACCGCCTTTGCCACTTCCGCGACTACCGCCTGCTTTTGCTCAAGATTGAGACTCATAGTCACCCTTGATTTCACGCGGGCCCGCGCGGGGCTGCGACGCCACGCCCGTACCCGCCCGTGTCGCGGCGCCGGCGCTTGCCGCCCCGGTGCCGCGTGCTGCCGGTGACCTCACGTCCAGGAACGTCCTGTCCGAGGGCACCATCTGCGCTGGGTTTCAGAGTTTGAGCTTTCGCCCCAGCGGTCTTTGACGGTCCGCCGCGATGTCGCCACCGCGGCGTTCCCTCAAAACTTCATCCGTCCATCCGGCGCCGGCCCAGGGCCGGCGCCACCATCGATCGGCATCCGGTCGGCGATCAGTTGCCGGCCGATGCCTGGCTCGCGAATCCCGTCGTGTCGACCCGCACGCCCGCGCCCATGGTGCTCGAGACGCTGATCTTGCGCAGGTAGACGCCCTTGACCCCCTGCGGCCGCGCCTTGTTCAGCGCGTCGATCAGCGCCGACAGGTTGGTCTTCAGCTGCTCGGGGGTGAACGAGGCGCGCCCGATCGTGCATTGCACGATGCCCGCCTTGTCGGTCCGGTACTGGACCTGACCGGCCTTGGCGTTGGTCACCGCCTGCACGACGTCCGCCGAGACGGTCCCGACCTTCGGGTTGGGCATCAGGCCGCGGGGGCCGAGGATCTGGCCGAGCTGGCCGACGACGCGCATCGCATCCGGCGTCGCGATGACCACGTCGAAATCCATGAAGCCTTCCTTGATCTTCGCCGCCAGATCGTCGAAACCGACGACGTCCGCACCCGCGTCCTGCGCTGCCTTCGCCTTGTCGCCCTGGGCGAACACCGCGACGCGGACCTTCTTCCCGGTTCCGGCCGGCAGCACGACCGAGCCGCGCACCGTCTGGTCGGACTTCTTGGCGTCGACGCCGAGGTTGACCGCGACGTCGACCGACTCGTCGAACTTGGCGACCGCGGTTTCCTTGACGAGCTTCAGCGCCTCGTCGACCGGATAGGTCTTCGCGCGGTCGACTTTGCCGCGCACCGTCGTCATGCGCTTGGAGAGGCGCGAAGTCTTCTGTTCGGCCATGATCACTTCACTCCTTCCACGGTGATGCCCATGCTGCGCGCGCTGCCGGCGATCGTGCGCACGGCCGCGTCGAGGTCGGCTGCGGTCAGGTCGGGCTGCTTGGCCTTCGCGATCTCCTCCGCCTGGGCCCGCGTGAGCTTGCCGACCTTGTCGGTGTGCGGCTTGCTGCTGCCCTTGTCGACCTTCGCCGCCTTCTTGATCAGCACGGTGGCCGGCGGCGTCTTCATGACGAACGTGAAGCTCTTGTCGGCGTAGGCGGTGATGATCACCGGGATCGGCAGGCCGGGCTCGACGCCCTGGGTCTGCGCGTTGAACGCCTTGCAGAACTCCATGATGTTGAGGCCGCGCTGGCCGAGCGCGGGACCGATCGGGGGGCTGGGATTCGCCTTCCCCGCCGGCACCTGCAGCTTGATGTAGCCGACGACTTTCTTTGCCATCTCAATCTCCTAGGTGGGTCCAATCGGGCACCGAAGTGCCCTCCCCGTTAAACGCGATCCGCCACAACGTTCGCCGGCACCGTCCGAGTTGAGCGTCGCCGACGGCGACGCTCGAACGAGGACAGATATTCCGTTGCCGCAGGCGACGGAATATCAAGCCTTCTCGACCTGCGAAAAATCCAGTTCCACCGGCGTCGAGCGTCCGAAGATCGTCACCGACACCCGCAGCTTGCTCTTCTCGTAGTTCACGTCCTCCACGTTGCCGTGGAAATCCGTGAACGGCCCTTCCTTGATGCGCACGGCCTCGCCGAGCTCGAACAGCACCTTCGGCCGCGGCTTCTCGACGCCTTCCTGCACCTGCCGCAGGATGGCGTCGACTTCCTTCTGCGTGATCGGCGTCGGCCGGTTGGCGGTGCCGCCGACGAATCCGGTCACCTTGGGCGTGCTCTTCACGAGGTGCCAGGAGTCGTCGGTCATCTCCATCTCGACCA
>JBLMVY010000105.1:0-9207 GCA_050256935.1 Candidatus Levyibacteriota bacterium
CCGCATGCGCTGGAGAAGCTGAAGGCGGCGCGCAGGCTGGTCGACGCGGCGATGGAGCGCAGCGGGCGCGAAATCCTGCTCGAGATCGATGGCGGGGTGAAGGTCGACAACATCGCGGCGATCGCAGCGGCCGGCGCCGACACCTTCGTCGCGGGCAGCGCCGTGTTCGGCACCCCCGACTACCGCGCGACGATCGCGGCGATGCGCGCACAACTCGCCAGCGCGGGCGGCGCGCAGTGAGCGCCGCCGCCCAAAGAACGTCACCCATGATGACCGAATCCGAGTTCCGCGCGCTGGCCGCCGAGGGCTACAACCGCATCCCGCTGACGCTCGAGTCGTTCGCCGACCTCGACACGCCGCTGTCGATCTACCTCAAGCTCGCGCAGCAGCGCTACACGTTCCTGCTCGAATCGGTGGTCGGCGGCGAGCGCTTCGGCCGCTACTCGTTCATCGGCCTGCCGGCGAAGGTCCGCATCCGCGTCAAGGACGGGCATGTCGAGGTCGAGGACCGCGGCGGCGTGGTCGAGCGCCACGACGGCGACCCGCTCGCGTTCCTGCGCCAGTTCCTCGGGCGCTTCCGGGCGGCGCCGCAGCCGGGCCTGCCGCGCTTCTGCGGCGGACTGGCCGGCTATTTCGGCTACGACACCATCCGCTACATCGAGCGCAAGCTCGAGGCTCGCCGGAGCTCGTCTTCGGATGCGCTCGCCGACCTGCCGGAGATGCTGCTGCTGCTGACCGACGAGCTCGCGGTCATCGACAACCTCGCCGGCAAGATCTACCTGATCGTCTATGCGGATCCCGGCGAGCCGAACGCCTACTGGAACGCGCAGGACCGGCTGCAGCAGCTGCGCAGGAAGCTGCGCACGCCGGCGACGATCCCCTACCAGACGGCGACCTCGGTGACGGCCGCCGAGAGCGAGCTCGGCGCCGACGGCTTCCAGGCGGCGGTGCGCCGCGCCAAGGAATACATCGCCGCCGGCGACATCATGCAGGTCGTGCTGTCGCAGCGCATGCACCTGCCTTTCGCCGCGTCACCGCTGTCGCTGTACCGCGCGCTGCGCTCGCTCAATCCGTCGCCGTACATGTTCTATTACGACCTCGGCGATTTCCACGTCGTCGGCGCGTCGCCGGAGATCCTGGTGCGCAAGGAGGGCCCGACGGTGACGCTGCGGCCGATCGCCGGCACGCGGCCGCGCGGCGCGACGCGCGAGGCCGACGAGCAGCTGGCGCGCGAGCTCGCCGCCGATCCCAAGGAGATTGCCGAGCACGTGATGCTGCTCGACCTCGGGCGCAACGACGTCGGCCACGTCGCGGCGACCGGCAGCGTGCGCGTGACCGAGCAGCTCGCGATCGAGCGCTACTCGCACGTCATGCACATGGTGTCCAACGTCGAGGGGGACCTGGCGCCGGGAACGACGAGCTTCGACGTGCTCGCGGCGAGCTTCCCCGCCGGGACGGTGAGCGGTGCGCCGAAAGTCCGGGCGATGGAGATCATCGACGAGCTCGAGCCGACGCGGCGCGGCATCTACGCGGGCGCGGTCGGCTACATCAGCTTCCAGGACGACATGGACCTGGCGATCGCGATCCGCACGGCAGTGATCCGGGACGGCATGCTCTACGTCCAGGTCGGCGCCGGCATCGTCCACGACTCGGTGCCCGAGACCGAGTGGCAGGAGACGCTGAACAAGGCGCGCGCGGTGCTGCGGGCCGCCGAGATGGTGCAGCTCGGGCTCGACGCCGAGCCTTGACGCTCCCGCAAATCCTCGGGCTGCTCCTGGTCGCCGGCGCCGGCTGGTTCGTCTGGGACAGCATGAAGATCCGCGAGGCGGCCAATGCGGCGATGCGCGCGGCCTGCGAGGCGCGCGGGCTGTATTTCCTCGACGACACCGTCGCGCTGCAGTCGCTGCGGCCGGTGCGCAGCGACGAAGGACGGATCGTGCTGCGGCGCGTCTACGCCTTCGAGTACAGCGACACCGGGCACAACCGGCGCAAGGGCAGCATCACCCTGGCGGCGGACGTGGTCGTCGCGCTCGACATCGGCCTGCGGCTGGTCGCCGGGACGGAGTTCCCGCAGTGACCCGAGGCGCCCGCGGCCCCGGGGCGTCCGATGTTCAGCCACCTGCGCAGGAGCGGGGATTCCGCTGATAAGATTCAGCATCATGCGCAATCGACACCCCGTCCGGTCGACCGACCGCTGGTGGCGCTAGCCCCACCCCCTCCCACTCTCGCCCGATCTGTCGGCCGCCCCCGGGGCTGCCAGCTTGCCCGGGAAATCCCGGCAGGAGATCGGGCCCACCCATCATCGACGGGGACCCCGCGGAATCAGTGGAGCCGGTGCCAACATGCTGCTGATGCTCGACAACTACGACAGCTTCACCTGGAACCTCGTCCAGTACCTGGGGGAGCTGGGTGCAAGCGTCAGGGTGGTGCGCAACGACGCGATCACGCTCGACGAGGTCGAGGCGCTGCAGCCGGAGCGCATCGTCATCTCGCCCGGACCCTGCACGCCGAACGAGGCGGGGATCTCGGTCCCGCTGATCAGGCGCTTCGCCGGCAAGATCCCGCTGCTCGGGGTGTGCCTCGGGCACCAGGCGATCGGCCAGGCCTTCGGCGGGCGCATCATCCGCGCCCAGCGGGTGATGCACGGCAAGCTGTCGTCGATCGTCCACGACGGGCGCGGCGTCTTCAGGGGCATCCCGTCGCCTTTTACCGCGACGCGCTACCACTCGCTGGCGATCGAGCGTTCGAGCCTGCCGCCGGTGCTCGATGTCACGGCGACGTCGGAGGACGGTGAGATCATGGGGGTGCGTCACCGCGAATTCGCCGTCGAGGGCGTCCAGTTCCACCCGGAGGCGATCCTGACCGAGCACGGGAAGAAGCTGCTCGCCAACTTCCTGGCCGGGGCGGTTTAAACTCCCGCCCGGAACGCGCGGACCCCCGGGGTCGGCGCCATCACACGGACTGTCCCATGGCCATCACGCTCCAGGACGCGCTGCAGCGCACGATCGAGCACCGCGAGATCTTCCACGACGAGATGCTGTCGCTGATGCGGCGGATCATGCGCGGCGAGGTCTCGCCGGTGATGATCGCGGCGCTGACGATCGGATTGCGCGTCAAGAAGGAGACGATAGGCGAGATCGCGGCGGCGGCGCAGGTGATGCGCGAGTTCGCGAGCAACGTCGAGGTCGCCGATCGCGAGCACCTGCTCGACATCGTGGGCACCGGCGGCGACGCCTCGCACACGTTCAACATCTCGACCGCGGCGATGTTCGTCGCGGCGGCCGCCGGGGCGCGCGTGGCCAAGCACGGCAACCGCTCGGTGTCGTCGAAATCGGGCAGCGCCGACGTGCTGGAGGCGCTGGGCGCCAACATCATGCTGACCCCGGAGCAGGTCGCAGCCTGCATCGCCAAGACCGGCGTGGGGTTCATGTTCGCGCCGACGCACCATGGCGCGATGAAGCATGCGGCGCCGGTGCGCAAGGAGCTCGGCGTGCGCACGATCTTCAACATCCTGGGGCCGCTGACCAACCCGGCCGGCGCCGCGAACCACCTGATCGGCGTGTTCCACCCCGACCTGGTCGGCATCCACGTGCGCGTGCTGCAGCGCCTGGGCAGCAGGCGCGCGATCGTCGTCTGGGGCAAGGACGGCATGGACGAGGTGTCGCTGGGCGCCGCGACCATGGTCGGCGAGCTCCGCGACGGCGAGATCCGCGAATACGAGATCCATCCCGAGGATTTCGGGTTGCACATGAAGTCGAATCGCGGCCTCAAGGTGGCCGACGCGCAGGAATCCAAGGAGATGGTGCTGGAGGCGCTGTCCGGCGTCGAGGGTACGCCCCGCGAGATCGTTGTCCTCAACGCGGGCACGGCGCTGTACGCCGCGGGCATCGCCGACTCGATCGCCGACGGCATCGTGCGCGCGCGTGCGGCCATCGCGGGCGGTGCGGCAATGCGCGCGCTCGACGACTTCGTCGCGGCGACGAATTCGTTCGCCGCGTGACGCGCGCCCACGAAACGGTCCGGGGCATGGCATGAGCGGCAGCGACATCCTGGCGAAGATCATCACGACCAAGGCCGAGGAAGTGATCGCGGCCCAGGTCGAGCGTCCGTTCGCCACGGTGGAGCGCGAGGCCCGCGCGGCGCCGCCGCCACGGGGCTTCACGGCGGCGATCCGCTCGCGCGTCGACGCCGGCCGGCCGGCGGTCATCGCCGAGATCAAGCGCGCGAGCCCCAGCAAGGGTGTGCTGCGCGAGGATTTCGATCCCGCCGCGATCGCGGCGTCCTACGAGCGCGCGGGCGCCGCCTGCCTGTCGGTGCTGACCGACCGCCCGTTCTTCCAGGGGGCGCCCGAATTCCTGGTCCGGGCCCGGGCGGCCTGCTCGCTGCCGGCGCTGCGCAAGGAATTCATCATCGACGAGTACCAGGTCGCCGAATCGCGTGCACTGGGCGCCGACGCGATCCTGCTGATCGTCGCCGCCCTCGACGACGCGCGGCTCGCCGCGCTTGAGTCTTGCGCGCGCGATTACGCGCTCGACGTCCTGGTCGAGGTCCACGACGCTGCCGAGCTCGAGCGCGCGCTGAAGCTCGCCACGCCGCTGATCGGCATCAACAACCGCAACCTGCGGACCTTCGGCGTGTCGCTGCACACGACGATCGAGCTGCTGCCGCGCATTCCCCCCGACCGGGTGGTCGTCACCGAGAGCGGCATCCTCGCGCAGCGCGACGTCGCGCAGATGCGCCGGCACGGCGTCAACGCGTTCCTGGTCGGGGAGGCGTTCATGCGCGCCCCCGATCCGGGCGCCGCGCTGCAGGCGCTGTTCGGCTGACCCGCGATGTCGGCCATCGTCGCCGAGGGTGTCACCAAGTCCTGGGCCACGCCCGAGGGCGTCGTGCGGGCGGTCGACGACGTCTCGTTCGCTTTCGAGGCCGGTACGCTCAACGTCCTGCTCGGCCCCTCCGGCTGCGGCAAGTCGACGACGCTGCGCCTGATCGCGGGCCTCGAGGGCGCCGACGGCGGGCGGATCAGCATCGACGGCCGCGACGTCACCGGGCTGCCGCCTGCGGCGCGCTCGATCTCGATGGTGTTCCAGAGCTATGCGCTGTTCCCGCACCTGACGGTGGCCGAGAACATCCTGTTCGGTCTGCGCGTGCGCAGGACCGCCGCCGACGAGTGCGCGAGCCGCCTCGCGCAGGTCGCCGACCTCCTGGCGCTCAAACCCTACCTGCAGCGCAAGCCCGCGCAGCTCTCGGGGGGCCAGCAGCAGCGGGTCGCGCTGGGACGCGCAATCATCGCGCGGGCGCCGGTGTGCCTGATGGACGAGCCGCTGTCGAACCTCGATGCCCAGCTTCGCGCCGAGATGCGCCTCGAGATCCGCGCGCTGCAGCGCAAGCTCGGGATCACGATGGTCTACGTGACCCACGACCAGCTCGAGGCGATGTCGATGGCCGATCGCGTGGTGCTGATGCGTGCCGGACGCATCGAGCAGAACGGCGCGCCCGTCGATCTCTACGAGAGCCCCGCGAACACCTTCGTCGCGCGCTTCATCGGCACGCCGCCGATGAACCTGCTGCGGCTCGAGGCCGCGCAGGGCGGCGTCGTCATCGCCGGGACCGACGGGCCGGTCGTCCTCGATGGAGCACGGGCGGGCGGCATGCTGGGCGTGCGGCCCGAGCACCTGCACCTCGCTTTCGAGGACGGCGTGCGTGCGGCGGTCGAGAACGTCGAGTACCTGGGCGGCGACTCGCTCGTCACCTGTCGGGTCGGCGCGCAGACGGTCGCGGTGAAGACGCCGGGCAGCGTGCCGTTCGCGCGCGGCGACGCGACCTGGATCCGCTGGGCCGAGGGCGCCCAGCACTATTTCGATGCCGAAGGATTGCGCAGGAGCGCGCCCGCCCACCGGCAGGGCGCGACGCTCGTGGCCTGACAGGGGCCCACCGAATTCACCGCCACACCCAAGGAGGAAGCCATGAGGTCGTTGTTCCGCATGCTGGGCCGCGCACTGGGATTCGCGGCCGCCGTGTTCGCCGGCGCCGCGCTCGCCCAGGGGCCGGTCGAGGTCCCGTTCTTCTATCCGGTCGCCGTCGGGGGGCCGATCACCAAGATCATCGACGGCTACGCGGCGGCCTTCGAGAAGGAGAATCCCGGCATCAAGCTGAAGCCGATCTATTCGGGCAGCTACCAGGAATCGATCGCCAAGGCGCTGACCGCGGCCAAGAGCGGCGATCCGCCGGTCACGTCGATCCTGCTGTCGACCGACATGTACACGCTGATCGACGAAGACGCGATCGTGCCTTTCGACGATCTGGTGAAGACCGCCGACGACAAGGCGTGGCTCAAGAGCTTCTATCCGGCGTTCATGGAGAACAGCCAGACCGGCGGCAAGACCTGGGGGATTCCGTTCCAGCGCTCGACGGTCGTCCTCTACTACAACAAGGAAGCGTTCAAGGAAGCCGGTCTCGACCCGAACCATCCGCCCGCGACCTGGGCCGAGATGACGGCGGACGCCGAGAAGCTCACCAAGCGCGACGCGTCGGGCAAGGTCACGCAGTGGGGCGTGCAGATCCCGTCCTCCGGCTTTCCGTACTGGCTGTTCCAGGGACTGGCGATCGAGAACGGCGCCAACCTGATGAACGCCGCGGGCACCGAGGTCTACTACGACAAGCCCGAGGTCGTCGCGGCGCTGCAGTACTGGGTCGACCTGGTCAACAAGTACAAGGTGCATCCGCCGGGAATCGTCGAGTGGGGCACCACGCCGAAGGACTTCTTCGAGCGCAAGGTGGCGATGATGTGGACGACCACGGGCAACCTGACCAACGTCCGCGCCAACGCCAAGTTCGATTTCGGCGTCGCGATGCTCCCGGGCAACAGGCAGCGCGGCAGCCCGACCGGTGGCGGCAACTTCTACATCTTCAAGAAGTCGACGCCGGCCCAGCGCGAAGCCGCCTTCAAGTTCATCAAGTGGGTGACGCAGCCCGAGCGGGCGGCGCAATGGGGCATCGACACCGGCTACGTGGCGGTCCGTGCCGAAGCCTGGGACACGCCGGAGATGAAGAAGTACGTCGCCGGCTTCCCCGCGGCCGCGGTCGCGCGTGACCAGCTGCCGTTTGCCAAGGCCGAGCTGTCGACGCACGACAACCAGCGCGTGACCAAGGCCCTGAACGACGCGCTGCAGGCCGCACTGACCGGGTCGAAGACGCCTGCGCAGGCGCTGAAGGACGCGCAGCGCGAGGCCGACCGGCTGCTGCGAAGCTACAAGTAACGCGAGAGGGAAGGAAGCGTCCGGCGACCGACGCGATGCGAACGCGCGAGTGGATCCACGCGTGGCTGCTGCTGCTGCCCGCGATGGCGCTGCTCGCGCTGTTCACGCACTACCCGGCGATCGCCAATCTCTGGCACAGCCTCCACTCGACGCCGCGCGCGAATCACCCGTCGGTGTTCGTCGGCCTCGACAACTACCGGAGCCTGGTCGAGGACCCGATCTTCTGGCAGGCGCTGACCAACAACCTGTGGTACGCGATCGGCACGATCCCCCTGTCGATCGCCCTGGCGCTGGTGATGGCGATCTGGGTCAACGACCGGGTTCCCGGCCGCGGCATCCTGAGGCTCGCCTACTTCACCCCGACGATCCTGCCGATGATCGCCGTCGCCAACATCTGGCTGTTCTTCTACACGCCCGAATACGGGCTGCTCGAGCAGATCACCGGCTGGCTGGGGCTGGCCAGCCACAACTGGCTGGGCACGCGGTCGACGGCGCTGCCCGCGCTGATGGTGGTCGCCATCTGGAAGGAAGCGGGCTTCTTCATGATCTTCTACCTCGCGGCGCTGCAGTCGATGTCGCCTCAGCTCGCCGAGGCCGCGGCGATCGAGGGCGCCTCGCGCGCCTACTTCTTCCGCCGGGTGACCTTCCCCCTGCTGATGCCGACGACGCTGTTCGTCCTCGTCAACGCGGTGATCAACGCGTTCAGGATGGTCGACCACGTCGTCGTGATGACCCGCGGCGGGCCGGACAACGCGACCGAGCTCCTGCTCTACTACATCTACGAGACCGGCTTCCGCTTCTGGGACTCGTCGTACGCCGCGGCGCTCACCATGGTGCTGCTGGCGATCCTCGGCGCCGTCGCCTTCCTCCAGTTCGCCTTCCTCGAGCGCAGGACGCACTACCAATGACGATCCGCGCCGCGACGGTGGTGCCTCGCCGATGAGCGTGCTTCCCGCGCATGTCGCATCCCCGCCCGCGCCCGGCGTTCGCCTCGGCACGCAGGGAGGCGCGCAGCGCATGCTCGAGACCGCGGCGGCGTGGCTGCTGGGCGTGCTGTGGGTGCTGCCGCTGCTCTATGCGTTCTGGACGGCGTTCCACCCGTCCGAGTATTCGACCAGCTTCACGCTGGCCGCGCCGTGGACGCTCGCCAACTTCGTCAAGGCCTGGCACGCCGCGCCTTTCGCGAGGTATTTCGTCAATACGGTGGCGCTGGTCACGATGGTCCTCGCGGCGCAGCTGGTGCTGGTGACCCTCGCCGCCTATGCGTTCGCGCGCTTCGACTTCCCCGGGCGCAACATCGCGTTCGCGCTGGTGCTGATGCAGCTGATGGTGATGCCCGACGTGCTGATCGTCGAGAACTACCGGACGATGGCGGCGCTGGGCATCAAGGACACCATCCTGTCGATCGGCCTTCCGTACATGGCGAGCGCCTTCGGCATCTTCCTGCTTCGGCAGACGTTCAAGACGGTACCGCGCGAGCTCGACGAGGCGGCGCGGATCGAGGGCTGCTCGCCGCTGCAGACGCTGTGGAAGGTGTATGTTCCGCTGGCGCGCCCGACCTACCTCGCCTACGCGCTGGTGTCGGTGTCCTACCACTGGAACAACTTCCTGTGGCCGCTGATCATCACCAACTCGGTCGAGTCGCGCCCGGTGACCGTGGGCCTGCAGGTGTTCTCGGCGACCGACCAGGGCATCGACTGGTCGATCATCAGTGCGGCGACGCTGCTGTCGACCGGACCGCTGCTCGTCGCTTTCCTGCTCTTCCAGCGGCAGTTCGTGCAATCGTTCATGCGCGCGGGGATACGATGAAGCTGATCACCTGGAACGTCCAGTGGTGCCGTGGCGTCGACGGACGGGTCGACCCGGCGCGGATCGTCGCGGAGGCGCGCCGGTTCGCGGACTTCGACGTGCTGTGCCTGCAGGAGATCGCCGACAACTATCCGGACCC
>JBLMVY010000106.1:0-15327 GCA_050256935.1 Candidatus Levyibacteriota bacterium
GGAAACCGTTGCCGAAGGCCATGCCCCACAGGCCGTCGATGGCGATCGGCTTGCCGTTCGTACCCCTGAGCTGTCCATAGGACTCGCCGGTCGCAGGGTCGAAGGCGTTGATGTGGCCATCGCCGAAATTGCCGATGAGCAAGGTGTTGCGGAACTCTCCGAATCCCGCCGGAGCGAGGGCGATGCCCCACGGCGCATTGAGCTTCCCTCGGGATGCCACGCGCTCTATCAGCGCGCCATTGGGATCGTAGACATCGACGTATCCCAGTCCCATCCCCTTGACGTCGTCATGGCGGGCGGCATCCTGCTTTGCATAGGTCACATAGATGTCGCCGTTGATCGCCTGGATACCGAAGGGTGCGAATCCGGGTGGAATGGCCGGGTCGGTAAAGGCCCCGGCCGGCAGCGTGACGGGGGCGAACGTGCTGTCCCACACGTCGATCCTGTTGTTGTGGAAGTCCGTCGCGTAGAGCAGCGAGCCGCTGCCACCGGCGCTCAGGGCAAGTCCCTTGTAGACGGCGCCCGTCGTGGCCGAATTGTCCACGACCAGGATCGCGTTCGTCTTGTCGACCGCGGGATTCCATCCCGCAATCACGCCATCCTCGGTGGCGAAGATGAATTTCGCAGCGGAGGTCGGATCGCTGGTGACGGCAAAGCCACTCGAGGCGTTGAACACGACGCCGGTCGGATTCCCGCCGGCTGCACCGGCGGCGGGAGGAATGGTCACGACCAGCGCCTGTGGCGTGCCTGCCCCGTTGTAGAGCGTCGACTTCCCTGATCCATTGTCGGCGATCCAGACCGGCCCGAACGGATTGAACGCGATTCCCCACGGGTTCACGAGGTTGGGATCCGTCTGATCCGCCGCGATGAAGCCGTCCGAAACGAGATTGTGCTGCTGGTAGCGACCTTCCGAATCGGCTCGTGCAGCCGATGGCATCGACAGTGCAAGCACCGTCGCCGCGGCCATCGCCCATGAACCGACCGACCTGCTGCTCCTCAGTAGTTCGGCATTCATCGCTTCAACCTCCCGATCTGCGTGAACATCGAAGAAGCCGGGACGCGACGGCGCGCATTGCATCGACGTCACCACCCGGTTGCACCCGGCCGTACGTCCCGTCTATCCCGCGTTCCGCGGCGAAGGTTCAACGCGAACCGCCGAACGCGATCCCGGCAGAGGACCCCGGGGGACATGAAACGGGTCGCCACGCAGCACCGAATCGGGCGCGTCGGGGCGTCCGATTGAACCGGGGGCCAATTCGGGGGAATTAACGGAAGGGAGGCGGTGTTTACCGTGACCGTGACGGACCAGACATGCCGTTGGCGATGACCGCCGGACCGGATGCGCGCAGCGAGAGGCGCGCCAGCGCAGCGCTGGACGACGTCGCCCTGATCAATCGGGTCGCCGGCAGGGACTGCGGGGCGTTCGAGTCGCTCTACCGTGGCTATTACCCGCGGTTGCGCCGCTTCATCGAGCGCGTCACCCGCCGGCCGCAGATCGTCGACGAGATCGTGAACGACACGATGCTGGTGGTCTGGCGCAAGGCGCCGAGCTATAACCTGCGCTCGAAGGTCTCGACCTGGATCTTCGGCATTGCCTTCCGGCGCGCGTTGAAGGCGCTCAAGCGGGTCGACGACCCGGTCGATTTCCTGCCCGACGAGAGCCCTGACCCGACTGGCGAAGGGCCGGAAGGGATGCTGGTTCAGAGCGAAAGGCGGGTGACCATCCTGCGCGCGCTTGCCGAGCTTTCGCCCGATCATCGCGCCGTCATCGAGCTCACGTATTTCGAGGGATGTTCCTGCGCCGAGATTGCCGAGATCATGCGCTGCCCTGTGGGCACGGTGAAGACGCGGATGTTCCATGCCCGCAGGCGGCTGCGCGTACTCCTGCCGGCTGAACTCGAGGGCGGCGAATGAGTGGAAAGATCCTGCGGTTCGACGATTCAACGCATCGGAGGGTGGATGCCGTCCTCCCGTGGTTCGTCAACGGCACGCTCCAGGACGACGAACTCGCCGACGTCGAGCGGCATCTGCGCGACTGCGCGCGCTGCCGGCGCGAAGTCGGCATGCTCAGGGAGCTGCAGGGCGCGTGTGCGGCGGCCGCCCTGACATCGGACGCGACGCCGGCATACCGGCGGTTGTCCCGGCGAATCGGCGGTCGGCGCGGGATCGACGCCCTCGTGGACCCTGCTCGCCGATGCTTTCGACAGTGGCGCCAGGCGCCCGTCTGGGCGCGCTTGGCCATCGGCGGGCAGCTTGCGGTGATCGTCGCCGTGCTCCTGTGGGCAGCGCCGCCCGGCAGCGACTCCGACGGGATGTACCGGACGCTCGGCACCCCGGCGCTGCGCAGCACGGGCGTCGCGACCATCGCCGTGGTCTTCCGCCCCGATACCATGGAGTCGGCAATGCGCCGAATCGTCCAGGCGACCGGTGGTCGTGTCGTCGATGGCCCCACCGAGAGCAACGCCTACGTGCTGCAAGTTCCCGCCGGGCGCGGGAGTGAGGCATTGGCGGAGCTCCGGGCGGCGCCGGACGTCGTGCTTGCAGAGCCGCTGACGCGGCAGCCAGGCCGGTGAGGGGCCTTCGCGCATTCCTACTGATCGCCGTGTGCGTGGCGATGACCGCCTGCGCGCAGATGAATCCGAGGGACGGCGCGTCCGCGGTGCGGGTCGGCGCGTCCGATCGGCAGATTCTCGTGATGCTGCGTGTCCCGCCTCCGCATTTCCGGCCCGACGTCGACTATATGGGGGGCTACGACGCCCAGCTCAGGCAGGGTGGTCAGCGGCGCCTCGCCGAGGCTCTCGCCCGCGGCCACGGACTCGAGGTCGTTGACGCCTGGCCGATGCCCGCGCTGGGGGTCGATTGTTTCGTGATGCAGGCGCAAAGCCACGATGCCATCGCGAAGCTGGCCGATGAGCTCGCCCGCGATGTCCGGGTCGAATCGGCGCAGGCAATGAACGTGTTCAGGGTCCTTGGCCACGACGACCCCCTCTATCCGCTTCAGCCGAGCGCGCGCCTCTGGCACATCGCGGAAGTGCACCGGATGGCGACCGGTCGAGACGTCCGGGTGGCGGAAGTGGATTCCGGCGTGGAACTCGATCATCCCGACCTGCGCGGGCGCGTGGCCATGGCGCGCGATTTCATCGGAACCACGACTCCGCCGGCCGAGCCACATGGCACCGCCGTTGCGGGCATCATCGCCGCACGCGCCGACGACGGCATAGGCATCGCCGGCGTCGCGCCCGACGCGCGCCTGTTCGCCCTGCGCGCTTGCCGGCAGGCGGCCGACCAGTCGATTGCAACGTGCACCAGCTTCACGCTTGCCAAGGCCCTGCAGTTCGCGATCGACCATGAGGTCCAGGTCATAAACCTGAGTCTGGGCGGACCGCGCGATCGCCTCCTCGAGCGCCTTCTCGACGCCGCGTTCGCCCGCCACGTCATCGTCGTTGCGGCAGCGGATCCTCGGGCGCCCGACGGGGGGTTTCCGGCGTCCCTTCCGGGGGTGATTGCCGTGGCCGCCGAGGACGCCGAGCATCCTCCCGCCCGCGCCCTGCTCGCCCCCGGGCGGGACATTCCGGCCACGTTGCCAGGCCGGACCTGGGGATTCGTCAGCGGCTCGTCGTACGCGGCGGCGCAGGTATCGGGAGCCGTCGCATTGATCCTCGAACACGCACCCGCAATGGACGCAGTGCAGGTCAGGCGCGCGCTGGCCCCGGGCAGCGCGCCCGGCGCCGGCCGCCACCTGCCCGCGGTTGTTGACGTCTGCTCTGCGCTTGCACACGCGACCAGCGCCTGCGTGTGCGAATGCAGAATCGTCGCACGAGACGCCGATCCGAACCTTTCGCGTTGAGCCCGCCCTGGCGCTCCTGCGTGTCCTGGCACTCGGGAGCGTCATGCATGCCGCCTGCGCGCAGGCGCAGTTCACGGCCACGGTGAGCGCCGTTTCCGATTACCGATTCCGCGGGGTATCCCTCAGCCAGCAGAAACCGGCGGGACAGGTGAGCATCGGCTATGACGATCCGAGCGGGTGGTACGCAGGCGTGTTCGGCTCGACCGTCGAGCTCGCCGGCCGATCGGCGACCACCGGACAGGTCGTGCCCTACCTGGGGGTGGTGAAATCCCTGGGCGGCGGGTTCCATTGGGACACAGGCGCCGACTACTCGGCGTTTTCGGACAACCGCGGTTACGACTATGGCGAGCTATACACCGGCATCGCTTCCCGGAGCTTCAACGTCCGCGCGCACTATTCGCCGGATTATTTCGGTTTCGCGCGCCGCTCATTCTACGGCGAGATGAACGCCAGCCACCGCCTCGCCGATGGCCTGGTGCTGCTCGGACACGCCGGGGTGCTGGTCCCGGCCAACCGCGGTGACGACCAATACACCCAATATCCGCCGGGCGGGCGCGATCCGGTCGATGTGCGTGCGGGCCTCGGATTCGAGATCGCCGGATTCAAGATGCAGCTTGCCTGGGTCTGGACCAATGGCATCGGAAGTCTCTATCCCGTCTCCGGCACGCAGCGGCGCAGCACCGTGGTCGCGAGCGTGTCGTGGTCCCCATGACCCCGCATTCGTCGCACGATTTCGAGCCGCCGCTCGCCGCATCGGAAGGCCGCCCTTCGGCGGCGTCCCGATCACTCGGGAAGAAGCTCCCCCGATCCCCCCATCTCCTTGGGCACGTCCCGCATCTTGGGAAGCCCGTCCCGCATCGGGAGGACCGTCTCCTGATAGTGGACGTGAAGCTGCGGCACGTGGCGGTAGGTCGGAATCGTGGCGGCGTACACGTCGACCAGGCCCCACTGCGGGTGGTCCGTCATCAGGTGTCCGCCGCAGACCTTGCAGAATTTGCGGTAGCTCTTTTCCGTCTTGTGGTAGACGCCGATGTTGCCCTCGCCCTTGGTGACCTTCACCGCCTCGGGCTTCCACAGGCTGAACGCGTTGACCGGCGCCGCGGCCCAGCTCCGGCAGGAACCGCAGTGGCAGTAGCCCGCCGCGACCGGATCGCCGGTCACTTCGAGCTCGACCGCGCCACAGAAGCAGCCTCCCTTGTACGTCTGGCTCATGGGACCCCCTCGTGTAGTTGTGCTTTCCGGTGCCGCAGCACGAGTATTGGCGCTCGGCTCGGCAGGGTCAACCCCGGCGTGCCGACAGGGTTCGGGAATCCTCGCGGACACCGCGCTGCGCGGCGGGCCTTGTTGCTGCAGAGTGGGTTCATCCTGGCGTTGGGGTATTTCGGCACCTGGGTATGGGCGCAAGCCTCCGACCGGGACATCGCTGTCCATGTCGAGCGCGATGGCAATGCCTTCGCGGTGGCGGCCGAGCTGACGGTCGCGGCGACCGCCGACGAGGTCCGGGCGGTGCCGACCGATTGCGACCACATGGCGCAGATTCTCGCGAACGTCGACGCGAGCCGGATCACCAGTCGCGACGGCAACACCTTCGAGGTCACGCAAAGGAGCCACGCCACCGCCGGTGTGCTGCGCTTCTCGCAGGACAGCGTGCGTCAGGTGGAGCTCTCACGCAAGCGCGAGATCCGCTCGCACCTGCTCAAGGGCGACCTCAAGGCGTCCGACTTCACCACGCGAATCGCCGAGGAGAGCGGCGGCGTCAGGATCACCGTCCGCGGCAAGTTCGTGGCCGGCGGGCTGGTGGCGTCGGCCATCACGACCGATGCGGTGGAAACGCAGACGCGGCGGCAGTACCAGGAGCTGCGTGACGAGATCCTGCGCCGCAAGGCGGGCCCGCCGCCGCGTCTGATCGCCAGGAACTGCAACCCGGCGCCCGGCTGAGCCGGGCAACCCCGATCTAGCCGTGCGCGTAGCGGCCTTGAACGCTTGGCTGCCCGCCTGCGGCATGCCGCTCGCGGCGTGCATCCACGCTCCAGGCGCCGGCGCCGAAGGCAGCGAGGGTCAGCAGTCCACCGACCACGGCGATGTTCTTGAAGAACAGGAGCTGCGGGATCATCTGCTGATCCGCCGGCAGCGCCCAGTAGTTGTGGAAGAAGTACGACGCCACCAGCGTGAATGCCGCCAGGACGATGGCGACGACGCGCGTGCCGTAGCCTGCGATCAGCGCCGCACCGCCGGCGATCTCGACGACCAGTGCCAGCGTCGCCGCCACCTGCGGCATGGGGAGACCCACCGACGCTATGTAGCCGACCGTTCCGGCGAAACCGGTGAGCTTGGCGATGCCCGCGGGCAGGAACAGCGCGGCCAGCAGCAGGCGGCCGATGAAGGCCAGGGGATTCTGCAATTTCTCGAACATGTCGACTCCTTTGAAGTAACCTCGAAGTGGAATGAATCGGGACCGTGACCCCGGGTCAGGCCGCCAGATCGAACACCAGCACCTCGGCGTCGGTCCCCTTGGCCAGCACGATCCGTCGTTCGTCTTCCATCAGCACGGCATCACCGGCGCCGATCCGCTGGCCATTGACCTCCAGCGCGCCGCGCACCAGATGCACGTAACCCTTGCGGCCCGGGTCGAGCACGAGCTCGGCGCGCTCGTCGCCGCTGAACAGGCCTGCATAAAGCGCCGCGTCGGCATGGAGGGTGACCGACCCGCGGTCCCCATCGGGTGACGCCACCAGGCGCAGGGCGCCGCGCTTCTCGTCCGCGGGAATCGTCTTCTGCTCGTAGCTCGGCGCGATGCCGGTCACGTTCGGCTCGATCCAGATCTGCAGGAAGTGCGTGGTCCGGCCCTTGGCGTGGTTGAACTCGCTGTGCACGACGCCGGTGCCCGCGCTCATGCGCTGCACGTCGCCCGGCGGAATGCCCTTGACGTTGCCCATGCTGTCCTGATGGGCGAGCTCGCCCGACAGCACGTAGCTGATGATCTCCATGTCGCGGTGACCGTGCTTGCCGAAGCCGGTTCCCGGCGCCACGCGATCCTCGTTGATCACGCGAAGGTTGCCCCAGCCCATGTGGGCCGGGTCGTAATAGCCGGCGAACGAAAACGAGTGGTAGCTCTTGAGCCAGCCGTGGTCCGCGTAGCCGCGGTCCTGGGATTTGCGCAGTGTCAGCATCGATGCACCTCCTTGTCGATGCAATGCATTGTGGGCGCCGCCCGGGCGTTCCTGCGTCTGCCGGTTTGATGGCATCATTCAAATAATTTGAACCCAAGAACCGATGCCCACGCCCCGTGACGTGCTGACCCCGGACGCCCTGGCCATGCTCCAGGCCATCGCCCGCGCCGGCAGCTTTGCCGCCGCTGCCCGCGCCAGCAACATGGTGCCCAGCGCCCTCACCTATCGCGTGCGCCAGCTCGAGGACGCGCTCGACGTGCTGCTGTTCGACCGCAGCTCGCGCCAGGCCCGGCTGACCGAGGCCGGCGCGGAGCTGTTGCGCGAAGGCACACGGCTGCTGGCCGACGTCGACGCCATCGCCAACCGCGTCAAGCGCGTCGCCACCGGCTGGGAGCCGCAGTTCACCGTCGCCGTCGACAGCATCATCAACGCTGCCACCGTGATGGAACTGTGCGACGCGTTTTTCGCGCTCGAACCCCCGACGCGTTTGAGGCTGCGCGCGGAAACCCTGTCGGGAACGCTGGCTGCGCTCACTTCGGGGCAGGCCGACCTCGCGATCGGCGTGGTGATCCCCACGGGCACTGCGGCCGGCCTGCACCGTGAGCCGCTGGGCAGCCTGCGCTTCGCCTTCGCGGTGGCGCCGCATCACCCGCTGGCGCAGGCGCGCGAGCCGCTCGCCGACGAGGTCATCCGCCAGCATCGGGCGGTGGCGGTCGCCGACTCGATTCAGCATGGCGGCGGCGTCTCCATCGGCTTGCTCGCCGGTCAGGACGTGTTCACTGTCAGCGGCATGCCGGCCAAGGTCGATGCGCAGATCCGCGGCCTCGGCGCAGGCTTCCTGCCGACCTGCCTTGCGCAGCCGTACATCGACAGCGGACGCCTGGTCGTCAAGCGCGTCGAGCGTCCCGAGCACCAGATCCAGGTCGGCTACGCCTGGCGCAAGGGAAGCCCGACCGACACGCGGCGGGCGCTGCAGTGGTGGCTGGCGCGACTGCAAAGCCCGGTCACGCGCGCCGCCCTGCTGGGAGAGCGCCGCATACGACGCTGACCTGCACGCGAAGGCGGCACCTGCGCGCAGGTGCCGACGCCCGGCGCTCCGCTAATGCGGCGCAGCGCGCACGTCCGGACCGGGCAGCGCCGGCTGCAGGCAGGCGATGCGCGCCATGAACGCCGCCTGCGGATGGGTGCGCATGGCGTCGCGCGCCGCGTCCTCGCGTTCGCGCCGCAGGCGCAAGTCGCCGGCGAGCCGCCGGCAGCGATCCACCATGGCGGCGGGGTCGCGTACAGGATCGACCAGCGGTCGGTAGATCTCCGGAATCTCGGTGTCGTCCAGCACCTCGCTCACCACGGCCTTGCCGTTGATCAGCAGGTAATTGACGCGCACCTGCTCGAAGATGTGCGTGTCGCGCGCATGCAGGTTGAGCACGACGCGGCTGCGGGCGATCAGTGCATCGCGCTCCCTGCCATAGTGGGACGGCGCGCCGCTCAGGACGACGACGCGCAGGCGGTGGCGCTGCAGCGCGCAAAGCCTCTGCGCGCGCGCCGGCGTGATCCTGCCGTAGAACAGCACGTCGATGTCCTGCTCCCGCGCGCGCGGAATGCGCTCGAGCTCCGGCACATGGCCGAGCGTCAGCATCTCGGCGCTCACCTGCAGTTCGCGCAGCAGCCACTGGCGGTTTCGCTCGCTGTAGTCGATCACCGGGGAGCCCTGCAGGAGGGCGCGATAGGTCGCCGCGTCGGCCCGCCGCCACGCCTCGGGGTCGCACACCTGCTCGAGGTTGACGATGACGCGTTCGGCGAGGAGCTGCGGAAGCAGGGCCGGCGGCATCCGGTGCGCCGCGATCACCAGGTTGAGCGCTCCGCGGCGCATCGATCGGGGCTCCCACTCCACGCTCGCGCCTGCGCGCCTGAGACCGTGAAAGAGGAGCTCGGCGACCTCGGCGAACACCGCGAGGGTCGCATCGCCGCAAAAGCAGGTGAGATGCAGCCGCAGCATCGGACGGCGCTCCCGGAGTTGCCCAGGGCAATCGCCATTCGATCACAGCCGGTGCGCCGGCGCTACATCCGGGGCTCGCCGCGTCCCTCGATCGCGGCGCCGGCGGCGGCTGCGGGCGCCGCCCGGGCCCCCAAGGGTCCGCAGATACCGCCGGTCTTGACGGCGGTCAACGTTTCGCCGCGGGCGGCCGCTAGGATCGACCTGACGGCCTCCGCCCAACGGGGTTCGATCCTGCGACGCGCCGTTGCAACTGCAAGGAGAGACCCATGCGGGCCCATTCACTGGCGCGGGCGACGCTCGGCATCGTCGGACTGGCGACGATCCTGCCCACCGCGGGCAGCGCCATCGCGGCGACCCCGCCCCCCTACCGGGGGACCTGGTCGACGGTCGTCAACAACGGCGACTACATGCCGACGTCGAGCTGCAATCCTTCTGTTCCGACATCGGCATGCAAGAAGTTCAACAGCTACAACCAGCCATCGGTCAACGCCAACCAGGTGGTGGTGATCCGCGCGCGCAGCAGCGGCGGCGAAGGGGGCGGCGGGGGCCAGCCCGTGCACGGGGTCTACACCCGCGACATGCGCGTGCTGGGCCCCGTCGTCAGGATCCTCGATCGCAGCAGCGTGGTGCCGCAGCCCGACAATCGGGGCACGCTGTTCACCGAGCCGCCCTCCTTCCCGCGCATCGACCTGGGCTCGAAGACGATCGTGACGCGAGGCAATCACCAGCCGGTCTGGCAGCAGACCGAGGGCGGCGTGATCGTCGAGCAACTGGGAACGACAGGCATCTACGCGAACCCGTTCGGCCCGCTCGTCACGGCAACGAGCAAGCTGGGATCGCTGCCTGCATTCTCGTTCTTCGCGGTGCCGGGCGCGCCGGCCGGCACGCCTTTCGATGTCTTCCCGGGCGCGCCGGCGGTGACCAACGGGTCGACGATCGTCTTCAAGGGAAACTACACGCAGCAAGGCGCTGGCAGGACGGGCGTCTATTACCGCAAGCTGGTGAATGCCGCGATCCCGGTTCCCGACGGCGCGCCGCTCGCTCCGGCCGCGGGCATCAACCCGGTGGTCCTGATCGCCAACAGCGTCGACACCCTGATTCCCGGCAGCAGCACCGTGTTCGGCTCGACGGCGCCGCCGAGCGCCGCCAACGGCCAGGCCGTGTTTGCCGGCTTCGACGACGAGGCGCACCCCAGCCTGGGCGGCATCTACCTGGCGCCGCTCAACTCCAGCAGGCCCAACCTGTCGACGCTGGTCGCCATCGGGTCGCAGGTCCCGGGCGCGAGTTACGGCGCGAAGTTCAACCGCTTCGGCGAAGGCCTCTCGTTCGACGGCCGCTACGTGGCATTCTGGGGCGCATGGGGGTCGGCGACCAAGACGGTGCGCCTGTACTGTCCGCAGGAAGGCAACAAGGACCGTCGGGCGTTCTGCAATCACACGGCCCAGTTCGATCCGGTCACCGGCAGCTACCCGGGGGATCCGGCGAGCATCTGTGACGACGTCACCGATCCGAACTACGGGATCAGCTGCTATCAGGAGGAACAGGTGCCCGTGAATCAGGGCATCTTCGTCTATGACCTCAGCACCCGCCAGACGCGCATGATCGCGCTCGCCGGCACCGGCAACGCAGGCAACAACTACAACAACAACTTCGGCTACGGCACCACCTACAGCGACTTCGTGTACTGGAACTATTCGGGGATGGTGCCGGGCACGGCCGGAGGAAGCGAAGGCGACGACGGCGAACCCGCAAAGTGGCGGTCGGCGTCGTTCGTCGCAGTCTCCGGCTTCGTCAATGGATGGGTCCCGGGACCGACGTTCCAGATCGCGTTCAAGGCGAGAACGGGGTCCATCGATCCGGCGACCAATGTCTACGTTCGTCCCGTCGATGGCATCTATCTCGGGAAGGGCCCGGCGCCGGCAGCCAACATCGCGCTGGTCCGGACCGGCATGGACGGCAGATCGATCGATCCCGAAGCCGTCGACGGTCTGGGCAACGGCCTGCCGGTGACCGAGATGGGGCTCGAGCGCGACGGTTTTCGCGGCAACGCGCTGGTCGTCAACGTGACGATGGGCAGCGAGGCCGCGGGCTGGGCGGGCGTCTACCTGACGCGCGTCCCGGCGCAATAGCGGCTGCCGCGGCGGGCGGCGGGCGCAGCGTCAACCCGGCCGGATGCCCGGCGAGCCCGGGCGTCCGTCGATCGCCGCGCCGGCGTCGAGCATCGCCGCGATCTCGGTCGCGGCGAATCCGTATTCGGCCAGCAGCTCGACCGTATGCTGGCCCACCAGCGGCGCCTCGCGGGTGATCTCGGGCTGGGATTCGCTCCAGGTCTGCGGCATCCCCATGACGCGGATCCTGCCCTCGGAGGGATGATCGATGACCTTGAAGAACTCGATGGCCTTCATGTGCGGGTCGTCGACCAGCATCTCGGGCGTGTTGAGCCGCACCGCCGGGATGTCGGCTTCCTCGAACAGCTTCAGCCACTCGGCGGTGGACTTGGTGGCGATGGCTTCGGCGAGAAAGCCGTAGAGAAAATCGATGTTCTGCGTGCGCGTCGCCATCGATGCGAAGCGCGGATCCTTCGCCATGTCCGGCCGGTCGACCAGCGCGAAGAAGCGGCTCCAGTGCTTGTCGTTGTAGACCAGGACGCCGATGTAGCCGTCCTTGGTCCGGTAGGGCCGGCGGTTGGGCTCCATCATCCGCACGTAGCCGGCCTTGCCCATCGGAGGCTCGAAGGTCAGGCCGTAGAGGTGGTCGCCCATGACGAATTGCGCCATGGTCTCGAACATCGGGACCTCGATCGACTGGCCCTTGCCGGTGCGCTCGCGATAGTACAGCGCCATCCCGACCGAGGAGGCGGCCATGATCCCGACGACGCGGTCCGCGATCGCGGTGGCGACATAGGTCGGCTCGGCGATGCCCCGCGCCTGCAGCACGGGCAGCGACACCGCCGACTGGATGAGATCGTCGTAGGCGGGCTTCGCCGCGTAGGGCCCGTTCTGCCCGTAGCCGAAAGCCCCGCAATAGATGATGCGCGGATTGGTGGCCGAGGCCTGCGGGTAGGAGACGCCCATGCGCTCCATCGCCTGGGGGCGGAAGCTGTACAGCAGGACATCGGCCTGCCCGACCAGCCGATGCAGGGCGCCGCGCGCATCCGCCTTCCTGAGGTCGAGGCACAGGCTGCGCTTGTTGCGGTTGAGATGGAGGAAATAGGGCCCCATGCCGCGGCTGCGCGACGGGCCGACGCCGCGCAGCGTGTCGCCCTCGGGCGGCTCGATCTTGCAGATGTCGGCGCCCATGTCCCCCAGCACCTGCGCCGCGTAGGGACCCATGACATTCATCGTCATGTCGACGACGCGAATACCCGCGAGCGGACCACTCATGCTTCTCTTTCCTTCCCTGCCTGCCGATGGATGGGGGCGGCCGGGCCGAAGACCCCGGTCGCGCGAAGCCGGTCGAGCTCGGCACGCGTGTAGCCCAGCTCGGCGAGAACCGCGTCGGTGTCCGCGCCCGGGTCCGGCGCGGTGGCGTGCAACGCTGCGCCGCGCCGGCCATTGGCGCGGACCGGAAACGGCACGTGGCGCTCGCCGTCGCGCTCCATCACCATCTCGCGCGCGGTCACCTGTGCGCTGCGGCTCGCCTTGGCCGGACTGACGGCGAGCTGGGCGGGCACGTCGTGAGCCTCGAAGCGCGCCAGCCAGTCCGCGGCGGAACGCCGGCGCATCACCTCGCGCAGACGCGCCGCGAGCGCATCGCCATGACTGCGGCGCCGGGGCTCGTCCGCGTAGCGCGGATCGCGCAGGTCCGGCGCGAGATCGCAGGCGGCGGCGACGAAGCCCTCCCAGAAGTGCTGCTCGACGATGCCCAGCGCGATCGCCTGGCCGTCGGCGGTCTCGAACAGATCGTTGGTCGGGTACAGATGCAGGCGCGTGGGCACGTCGAGATCGAGCCCGTGGCGCAGCTGGGTGAAGGAGAGCGCCGCCTCGGCGAGGCTCAGATCGAGATAGACACCCTTGCCGCGGTGCGATCGCTCGTGCAGCGCCGAGAGGATGGCGATCGCCGCGTAGCTTCCTCCGGCGAGATCGGCAACCGGCAGGCCCGAGCGCCGCGGCGGCTCCGACCAGTGGCCCGGCAGCACCAGGGCGCCGGCCGCAGCCAGGTAGTTGAGATCGT
This sequence comes from Candidatus Levyibacteriota bacterium, assembly GCA_050256935.1. GTDB lineage: Bacteria > Pseudomonadota > Gammaproteobacteria > Burkholderiales > Casimicrobiaceae > VBCG01. Next base: position 13,187 of record JBLMVY010000106.1, read on the forward strand.
GGCCGGGGGCCACAGAGGCCGGGCCGTCCTGCCCGTAGCCCGACAGCGAGCAGTAGACGATGCGCGGGTTGTGTTGCGACAGGGCCTCGTAGCCGATGCCCAGGCGGTCGGCGACCCCTGGACGGAATCCCTCGATGGCGACGTCGGCCCAGCGCGCCAGCCGCTCGACCACCGCGCCGGCCTCTGCATGCTTGAGGTCGAGGACGACGCTGCGCTTGTTTCGGTTCGCCATCCGGAACATCGCGACGGGCATCTGGCGGGCGAAGTCGCCGCCGGGCGGCTCGATCTTGGCGACGTCGGCGCCCAGATCCGCCAGGATCACCGTCGCGAACGGACCCGGCAGCAGCAGCGAGAAATCGAGCACGCGCACGCCGGCGAGCGGTTGCCAGCCCTGGCCATCCGGGGGCGACGCGCCGGGCGGCGGCGGTGCGAGCTTCAATGCCCCTCCCCGCTGCGCGCCAGGACCCGCTGCGCCAGCACCAGGTGGGGCCGGTCGATCATCTTGCCGTCGATGCCGATGGTGCCGACACCCGGGTTGGCGGCGAAGGCCTCGACCACCTTGCGCGCCCAGGCAATCTCCTCGGCGCTCGCCGAATAGGCGCGATTGATGGCGGCGACCTGCGCGGGGTGGATCGCCATCTTGGCCGTGAAGCCCATCCGCCTGGTCGCGGCGCATTCGGCTTCCAGGCTGCGCTCGTCCCGAAAGTCGGTGAACACGGTGTCGATGGGGGTCACCCCGGCTGCGCTGGCCGCGAGCACGCACAGCGAGCGCGCGAGGCGGAAGACGTCTTCGTAGTCGCCCTCCGGCGTGCGGTTGACGCAGCCGATGACCGCCGCGAGGTCCTCGGCGCCCCAGGTGAGCGCTTCGAGGCGGGGCGAGGCGCCGCGATAGCCGCCGAGCTCGAACACCGCCCCCGGCGTCTCGGTGGCGATGGCGACGATTCGCGTCGATCCCGCCGGCGACCCGGCCGCGGCCTCGAATGCGGCGAGGTAATGCGACAGCACGCGCACGAGCTCCGGGGTCGCCTTGGGCAGCATGATGCCGTCGGGTCGGGCAGGCATCACGGCGGCGAGGTCGGCGAGCGGGGTGTCGTCGACGAGCGGATTGATCCGGACATAGCGGCGCTGCCCGCCGCTGCCTGCGGCGGCCAGGAAATCGCGCGCGATCCTGCGCGCCTCGGGGCGGCGCTCGGCCGCCACCGAATCCTCGAGGTCGAGGATCAGCGCGTCGGCCCCGGATTCCCGTCCCTTGGCGAGCTTGCGCTCGCTGTCCGCCGGCACGAAGAGCAGCGAGCGCATCGGTCATCCCTTCCCTTGTGGCCGGCACTTCATGAACGCGGCGCGCACGCAGATCGCCACCACCTCGCCGCGCTGGTTCAGCGCCTGATGCTCGAACTCCACGATGCCGGCGTCGGGCCGCGAGCGGCTCTGCCGCTTCGACCTGACGATGGTGCGCACGCGCAGGGTGTCGCCGTGGAAGACCGGCTTGGGAAACTCCACCTTGCTCATGCCGAGGTTGGCGATGGTCGTGCCGAGCGTGGTGTCGCCCACCGTCATCCCGATCATCAGGCCCAGGGTGAACAGGCTGTTGACCAGACGCTGGCCGAACTCGGTCTTCTTCGAGAACTCCTCGTCGAGATGCAGCGGCTGCGGATTCATCGTCAGCGTGCTGAACAGCACGTTGTCCATCTCGGTGACCGTGCGGCTCAACTCGTGCTCGAACACCTGCCCATCGTGGAACTGCTCGAAATACAGACCTGCCATCGTCTCCTCCGCTGGCGCCCCTGCGTCCCTGCTTCCCCGCTCCCTCAGTAGGAGCGCGGCAGGCCCAGGACCTTCTCGGCAATGAAATTCAGGATCATGTGCGGGCTGATCGGCGCGATGCGCGGGATCAGGCTTTCGCGCAGGTAACGCTCGACGTGATATTCCCGGGCGTAGCCCATCCCGCCGTGGGTCAGGATCGCCTGCTGGCAGGTCTCGAACGCCGCCTCGGCGGCCAGGTATTTCGCCGCATTGGCCTCGGCGCCGCACTCCTTGCCCTGGTCGTAGAGCGATGCGGCCTTGAACACCAGGAGGTTCGCCGCCTCGAGCTGCGCCCAGCACCTGGCGAGAGGATGCGCGATGCCCTGGTTCTGGCCGAT
>JBLMVY010000107.1:0-3337 GCA_050256935.1 Candidatus Levyibacteriota bacterium
CGACCGTCAGGGCCGGCCGGTGCACGAACGGCCGCATCGCGCCGACCGTGTGCAGCCGCGCGATGAATCGCCCCAGATGCTCGAGCGTCGCCGGCCGGTCGAGCTCGGGCGCGCGGCCGCCGTGGCGCTCGAACACCGCGAAGCGGAAGCCGGCGAAATCGGACAGCGTCCTGCCGTCGATGGCGATCGGCGGGACGGCGGGAACCTCGTGCGCGGCGAGCTCGGCGACCAGCGCATGCTCCTCGAGGATCTGCTCGTCGCTCCAGCGGGCCGGGCGGTAGAACTTCGCGACCACCGGCGGCGCATCGTCGCGCCAGACCTGGTAGACGCGGTTCTCGTAGCTGTTGAGTGCGATCAGCCGGCCGTCGCCGCGGATTCCGACGCTGTCGAGGGCATCGAGCACGCAGTCGGGGGTGAGACCCGCGTAGGGGAGCCGGTCAGTGACGTCCATCGCGGTGATTCTACGTGGACGCGCGCTGCGAGCACGACCCGGTGCAGCGTCGACGTGACGGCCATTTGGTATCGTTAGCCCTTTCCTGATCCTTCCGGGCAACCCGACGATGACGATGTCCATCGCAGCACAACGCATTGCGCGCCAATGGGACGACGAGATCGTTCCGCAGCTGATCGACTACATCCGCATCCCGGCCAAGTCGCCGCACTTCGATTCGGACTGGGAGGCCCACGGGCACATCGAGCGCGTGATCCGGCTGGCCGAAGCGTGGGTGCGCGCGCAGCCGATCGCGGGGCTTGCGGTCGAGATCGTGCGCCTGCCCGGTCGCACGCCGGTGCTGCTGTTCCAGGTGCCGGGCGTGGGCGACCGCTCGGTGCTGCTCTACGGACATCTCGACAAGCAGCCCGAGATGACCGGATGGCGCAGCGACGGCGGCCCCTGGGTGCCGATCCTCGAGGACGGCAAGCTGTACGGCCGCGGCGGCGCCGACGACGGCTACGCGGTGTTCGCGGCGCTGTCGGCCATCGGCGCGATGGAGGCGCAGAAGATTCCCCATGCGCCCTGTGTCGGCCTGATCGAGACCTGCGAGGAAAGCGGGAGCTACGACCTGCCGGCCTACCTCGAGCTGCTGAAGCCCAGGCTCGGCCATGTCGACCTGGTCGTCGGGCTCGATTCGGGCTGCGGCGACTACGAACGCTTGTGGGTCACGACGTCGCTGCGCGGTCTCGCGGCGGGGACGCTGACCGTGGAGGTGCTGACCGAAGGCGTGCATTCAGGCGACGCGAGCGGCGTGGTGCCGTCGTCGTTCCGGATCGCGCGCAAGCTGCTCGACCGCCTCGAGGACGCCGGCAACGGCTGGATCCTGCCCTCGGCCTTCCATGCGCAGATTCCGCCCGAACGCGTCGACCAGGCCGGCAAGGCCGCGGCCATCCTGGGCCCCATCGTCTTTCGCAAGTATCCGTTCGCCGCGGGCACCAAGCCCATGGTCGACGACGGCGGCGAGGCGCTCCTCAACCGCACCTGGCGGCCCGCGCTGTCGGTCGTCGGCGCCGAGGGCCTGCCTGCGATCGCCAGCGCGGGCAATGTCCTGCGGCCCTCGACATCGCTCAAGCTGTCGCTGCGCCTGCCTCCCACCGTCGACGGCCAGGACGCGACGGCTGCACTGAAGGCGTTGCTGGAGAGCGATCCGCCGCATGGCGCCAAGGTCACGTTCACGCCCGACCAGGGCGCGACCGGATGGAACGCGCCTGCCACGCAGCCGTGGCTCGCCCAGGCGCTGGAGCACGCCTCGCAGGCGCACTACGGCAAGCCCGCGGCGGCGATGGGCGAGGGCGGGACGATCCCCTTCATGGCGATGCTGGGGCTGCATTTCCCGCAGGCACAGTTCCTGATCACCGGGGTGCTGGGGCCGAAATCCAATGCCCATGGTCCCAACGAATTCCTGCACGTCGAGTACGCGAAGCGCCTGACCGCCTGCGTGGCGGACGTGCTTGCGGCCCATGCGGCAGGGCACTGAATCGGGCCGGGGGGTCGATCGTGGCGAAGGCGGGTGCTCCGGTGGTCCCGGCGTGGACCAAGGCAAGCCCCTAGCGCGTCAGCCGCCGCTCGGCCTCGGCCCGGGCGAGGCCGTCCGGAGAGGATGCCAGGAGTCGTTGAACATCGGCCATCGACATCGACTTCAGCGCGTCCTTCGCCTCTTGCGCCGCGGTCATGCGCGTCGCTTTCGCGCGGGAGCTGCGCTCGGTCGCTGGTGGCGCTGCTGCGGACGCCGACCCGTTGCCGCGCCGATCGCCTGCCTCAGGGCGAGCCCGGAATTCACGAGGGCGACGTGGCTGAAAGCCTGTGGAAAATTCCCCAGCATGCGTCTCGCCCGCGGGTCGTATTCCTCCGAAAGGAGGCCGACGTCGTTGCGGCACTTCAGCAGCTTTTCGAACAGTCTCACTGCGTCGTCGAGCCGACCCATCAGCACATAGTTGTCCACCAGCCAGAAGCTGCAGGGGAGGAAAGCACCCTCGCCCGCAGGCAGGCCGTCCTCGCCATCGGCGGTCTCGTAACGCAGCACCAGGCCCCCGGCCATCAGGCGCCTCTCGATCTCGGACACGGTGGCGACGATGCGCCCGTCGGTCGCGGGGAGGAACCCGACGATCGCCAGCAGCAGCAGCGCGGCATCCATGCTCTGCTTCCCGTAGGCCTGGACGAAGCAGCCGCGCTCGGGATCGACGCCGTTGCGGCACACGTCGGCGTGGATGGTCCCGGCGATCTCCTTCCAGCGCTCGCGCCGCGCTTGGTCCGTGCCGCTCGTGGGGACGCGCGACGCCCGGTCGAAGGCGACCCAGGCCATCACCTTCGAATGGACCAGGTGCTGCGGGCCTCCGCGGATCTCCCAGATGCCCTCGTCGGGAAGATGCCAGATCCTTCCGAGATGCTCCAGGAACGCATTGCGCAGTTCCTCGCGGCGCGGAGCGAGCGAGAGGCCGCCTCGCGCGGCATGCTCGACCACGTCGGCGAGCTCCCCGTAGATGTCCAATTGCCTCTGCTGCGACGCGGCGTTGCCTATGCGCACCGGTCGCGAACCGTCGTACCCGGCGAGCCAGTCGAGGGTCCGTTCCTCCAGATCGCGCTCGCCGGCGACGCCGTACATGATCTGAAGCTGCCGCGGACTGCCGGCGACCGCACGCAGGAGCCAGCGCTGCCATGCGTCGGCCTCTTCGGTATAGCCCGCGTTCAGGAGGGCGAGCAGCGTGAATGCGGCGTCGCGCAGCCAGCAATAGCGATAGTCCCAGTTGCGTACGCCTCCGAGCTGCTCGGGCAACGATGTGCTGGGCGCCGCGACGACCGCCCCCGTGGGCGAGTACGTGAGCGCCTTCAGCGTCAACAGCGAGC
>JBLMVY010000108.1:0-9272 GCA_050256935.1 Candidatus Levyibacteriota bacterium
ACCAAGTTCGTCGGCGGCGCGCCGGTCGACGTCGTCTGGGTCTCCGACGCCTGGCTCCCCGAGTGGGCGGATGCCGGCTGGCTGGCGCCCGTCGACGGCTATCCCGACATCATGAAGTACAACGCCGACGTCGACGATTTCTGCAACCAGTCGATGCGCTACAAGGGCCACCAGTACGGCCTGACCTATTACTCCGACTACATGGCGTTCTTCTACGACGAGGAGAAGCTCAAGAAGGCGGGATTCACCAAGCCCCCGGAGACCTGGGAGGAGGTGGTCGCGCAGTCGAAGAAGATGAAGCAGGCCGGCATCGCCGAGTACCCGCTGATGCTGTCGATGGCGCGCGAGACCTGGCTGATCGAGTTCCTGTCGGCGCTGGTGTTCTCGCACGGCGGGCGCATGGTCGACGACGCCGGCAACGCGGTGATGGCCGATCCCGCGCACGGCGCGCAGGCGGCGATGCAGTGGGTCGTCGATGCGGTCAACAAGCACAAGATCGTCTCGCCGGCCTGCGTCGAGACCGGCGAGCTCAACGGCCTGAAGGCGTTCTCCTCGGGCAACCATGCGTTCGCGCTGATCGGGCGCTACCGGATCCGCTCCCTCAACGACCCGGCGCAATCGCAGATCGCCGGCCGCGTCCGGCAGGCGCTGATGCCCGCCGGCCCGAATGGCTCGCACGCCACCGTCGGCTGGATGCGCTTCCACGGCATGACCGCGCAGGCGGCGAAGGACAAGACCCGCGGCGCCAACGCGGCCAAGCTGATCGAGTGGTTCGGCGGCAAGGCCGACGGCAAGTACGCGTTCCAGAAGATGCTGTTCCTCGACATCGGCAGCGGCTTCGGCGTGAAATCGCTGTTCCAGGATCCCGAGGTGCGCGCCGCCTACCAGAAGTACTCGGACATCGACATGGCCGAGAAGCAGCAGCGGCTCGCGCACAAGAAGGACGTCATCGCGCCGTGGTTCGGCGAATGGGACGAGGCGAACGGCACGGCCTGGCAGTCGGCGATCCTCGGCAAGTCGACGGTCGCCGAGGCGCTGAAGACCTCGGCGCAGTCCTGGACCAAGCTGCGCAAGCAGGGCTGATCCCGGTGTGGCGCAGCGGCCGCGCAGCCTCGCGCTGCGCGCCGCCGCGCCGCGCCGCCCGTCTCCCCCGATGAACACGGCCCGGACCCGTCGCGCGGGCGGCGCATGGCGCCAGCACGTCAGCGCCTACGACCAGCGGAGCGCGATGCTGTTCCTCGCGCCGATGCTGGCCGTGCTGTCGGTGGTGGCGGTGTTCCCGGTCGTCTATTCGTTCTGGATCAGCCTGTTCGACCTCAAGCTGACGCGCCCGCGCAGCGTTCCCTTCGTCTGGTTCGACAACTACGCGCACGTCTTCGCCGACCCGCTGTTCTGGACGTCGGTGGAGCGCACCGCGACGTTCACGGTGATGGCGGTGGCGGCGATCATGGTGATCGCGACGCTGATGGCGCTGCTGCTCAACGAGGAGTTCCCGGGCCGGCGCATCCTGTCGGCGGTGCTGCTCGTGCCCTGGGCGATCCCCTACGTCGCCGACGGCCTGATGTGGAAGTGGATCTACGACTCGGGCTACGGCGCCTTGAACGGCCTGCTCTACCAACTCGACTTCATCGACAAGTACATGGTGTGGCTGGGCGACACGCGCAAGACGCTGCCGCTGATCGCCAACGCCTTCGTCTGGAAGGAGGTCCCGCTGGCGACGATCCTCCTGCTGGTGACGATGAAGTCGATCCCCGCCGACCTCTACGGGGCCGCCAAGGTCGACGGCGCCAACGTGTGGCAGCGTTTCGCGCACGTGACGCTGCCGGCGCTGCGCCCCGGCTTCATGCTGGTGATGATCTACGAGACGATGATGGCGGTCCGCCACTTCGATCTCTTCTTCATCCTGACCGAGGGCGGACCGGCGAACGCGTCGCACGTCCTCGCCTGGGACGTCTACGTCGAGACCTTCCGCAAGCTGTCGTTCGGCACCGGCGCCGCGCTCGCCTACCTGATCGCGCTGATCACCTTCCTGCTCGCGTTCTCCATCATCCGGACGCTGGGGAGGAAGCTGTGACGCCCCGCGGCGCGAGGATCGGCCGCAGCGCGCTGCTGCTGTTCGCCTCGCTGCTGTTCCTGGGCTACGTCCTGGCCCCGGTCGCCTGGCTGGTCTCGTCGTCGTTCCAGTCCGAGTCGGAGATCACGTCCAAGCCGCCGCACTGGATCCCGCAGCAGCCGACGCTCAAGAATTTCGATGCGATCTTCGCGTCCGGCGAGCGCGACGTCACCTACGAGACGCGCCGCAGGGCCGATCCCTCCTCCGGCGGCTTCATCCCCTCGACGGCAAAGAACCTGCTGCCGGCGATGTGGAACAGCTTCATCGTCGCGATCTCCGTCGTCGTGCTCAACCTGCTGGTCAGCGTGCCGGCAGCCTACGCGATGGCCAAGATCCGCTTCGTCGGCCGCCAGACCTCGATCTACGCGATGCTGGTGACGCGGGTGATCCCCGACATCGCGCTGGTGGTTCCGTTCTTCCTGTTCATCCGCAAGCTCGGCCTGCTCGACCACGTCGGCTCGCTGATCATCACCTACCTGGCGATCACCATCCCGTTCAGCGTGTTCATCCTGGTCAGCTATTTCGAATCGCTGCCCGACGAGCTCGACAAGGCGGCCCGCGTCGACGGCTGTTCGCGGCTGCAGGCGCTGCTGCGGGTGTTCCTGCCGCTGGCCCTGCCCTCGCTGGTCGCGATGATCCTGTTCGCTTTCCTGACGAGCTGGAACGAGTTCCTGCTCGCGCTGATGTTCACCCAGACGCCTGCGTCGCAGACGATGCCCATCGTCGTCGCGTCGTTCACGTCCGACTTCACGATCAGCTTCTCGTTCATCAACGCCGCGGGCGTGCTCGCGGTGGTGCCGCCGGTGATCCTGGCGATCGTGTTCGAGCGCTACATCGTGTCCGGGCTGACCGCGGGCGCGGTCAAGGGCTAGGAGGCAACACGTGGCACGCATCCGCTTCGAGGGCGTCGGCAAGCGCTATCCCAACGGCTTCGTCGCGCTCGAGGGCCTCGACCTCGACATCCGCGATCGCGAGTTCCTGGTCCTGCTGGGGCCCTCGGGCTGCGGCAAGTCGACGACCCTCAACATGATCGCCGGGCTCGAGGAGGTGAGCGAAGGCCGCCTCTTCTTCGACGACGCGCTGATGAATCCGGTGCCTCCGCACCGGCGCGACGTCGCGATGGTGTTCCAGAGCTACGCGCTCTACCCGCACAAGTCGGTGTACGAGAACATCGCTTTCGGCCTGCGCATGCGCAACCACCCGCCCTCCGAGATCGACCGGCGCGTGCGCGATGCCGCCCGCAAGCTCGAGATCGAGCCGCTGCTCGAGCGCCGCCCCAACCAGCTGTCGGGGGGCCAGCGCCAGCGGGTGGCGCTCGGGCGCGCGATGGTGCGCCAGCCGGCGGTGTTCCTGATGGACGAGCCGCTGTCCAACCTCGACGCGGCGCTGCGGATCTCGATGCGCGCCGAGATCAAGCAGCTGCATCACACGATGGCGACGACGTTCGTCTACGTCACCCACGACCAGGCCGAGGCGCTCACCCTGGCCGACCGGATCGTCGTGATGAAGGAGGGCGTGGTCCAGCAGACCGGCACGCCCGACGAGATCTACGAGCAGCCGCGCAACACCTTCGTCGCGTCGTTCCTGGGCAATCCGCCGATCAACTATCTCGACGGCACGCTCGAGGCCGAGGGCGCACAGGTGTCGTTCCGCCGCGGTAGCCTGCGCCTCGCCCTGCCGCCGCACGTCGCGCAGCGCGTGGTGGCCCAGTCCGGACGCGAGGTGACGCTGGGCGTGCGTGCCGAGGACGTCGACGAGCGCAGCACGCCGCGCGACGGCGAGACCGTGCACGGGCGCGTAACCTCGGTGCTGCCCGTGGGCTCCGACCAGTTCCTCGGCGTCGAGGTCGAGGGCCGACCCCAGTTCTTCCGCGTCGGCAAGGAGATGCACCATCGCGAGGGCGACAACGTCGCGCTGGTCGTCAACGTCAGTCGCCTGCACCTGTTCGACCGGGAGAGCGGGCGCTCGCTGGTGTGGTGAGCCGCCGGGATCCCCGATGAAGCCCGCCGCCTTCCGCTATCACCGGCCGCCCACGCTCGCCGCAGCACTCGCGCTGCTGGCCGAGCACGGCGGGGAGGCCAAGGTCCTCGCCGGCGGGCAGAGCCTGGTGCCGATGATGAACATGCGCCTCGCGCAGCCGGCCGAGCTCATCGACCTCAACGACATCGGCGAGCTCGCGCACATCGGCCTCGCCCAGGACGCGATCGAGATCGGGGCGCTGGCGCGCCACCGCGACGTCGCGGGCTCGGCGCTGGTGCGCGAGCGCTGCCCTCTGCTGGCCGAGGCTGCGGCCTCGATCGGCCACGACGCCATCCGCAACCGGGGCACGCTGGGCGGCTCGCTCGCGCACGCGGACCCGGTCGCCCAGCTGCCGCTGGTCGCGGTGACGCTGGACGCCCGCATCGACATCGCCGGCGCAGGACGCAGGCGCAGCCTGCCCGCGCGGGAGCTGTTCGTGTCGGTGATGACCACCGCGCTCGAGCCCGACGAGATGATCGTCGCTGCGCGCTTCCCGCTCCTTGCCCCGGGCGAAGGCCAGGCGTTTCGCGCCTTCGAGCGGCGCCGCGGCGATTTCGCCATCGTGTCGGTCGCGGTGTCCGTCACGCTCGCCGGCGGGCGTGTCGGCGCGCTGAGGCTCGGCATCGGCGGCGTCGGACCGGTGCCGCAGGCCCTCGACGAGCTCGCCCTGGCCGCGCGCGGCGAAGTCGCCGACCCGGACTGGGCGCGCCGACTGGCAGGCGCCGCCCGCAGCGCGGTCGCGCCCGACGACGATCCGCGCATCCCCGCGGAATTCCGCCGCGAGCTGGTCGAGGTGCTGGTGGCGCGCGCGACCGCGGACGCGCTCGCCCGTGCCCGGGAGAATCGCTGATGGATCGCACGCGCATCACGCTGGACGTCAACGGCGTTCGCTACCCGATCGAGGTCGAGGCGCGCAAGCTGCTCTCCGACGCGCTGCGCGAGGACTGCCGCCTCACCGGCACGCATGTCGGCTGCGAACACGGGGTCTGCGGCGCCTGCACGGTGCTGATCGACGGGCAGCCGGGCCGGGCCTGCCTCACCTTCGCGGTGCAGATGGAGGGCCACGCGATCACCACCATCGAAGGCGTCGGAGCCGCCGACCGCATGACGCCGCTGCAGCAGGCGCTGCACGAGCATCACGGGCTGCAGTGCGGGTTCTGCACGCCGGGCATCGTGATCACCGCCGAGACCTTCCTGCGCGAGCATCCCGATCCCTCGGACGCACAGATCCGCGAGGCGCTGTCGGGTCATCTGTGCCGCTGCACCGGATATCACAACATCGTCGCGGCGGTGCGCGACGCCGCGGCGCGGATGCGCGGGCAGCCCGGGGAAGGCGGCGATGCCGCAGCCTGATTTCCGCTACATCGGCAAGCCGGTCGCCCGGCGCGAGGATGCGCGCCTGCTGACCGGGCACGGCCGCTACATCGACGACATCGAGATCCCGGGCGCGCTGCACGCCTGCTTCGTGCGCTCGCCGCATGCCCACGCGCGCATCCTGTCCATCGACGCCTCGGCGGCGCGGGCGCTGCCGGGCGTGGTGGCCGTCGTCACCGGGCGCGACCTCGCGCAGTGGACGGCCCGGCACCGGATGGCCCCGCCGATCGAGGGCCTGCATCCGGTCGAGATGGACACGCTGCCGATCGAGCGCGTGCGCTTCCAGGGCGACCCCGTGGCCTGCGTGGTCGCGACCGATCGCTACGTGGCCGAGGACGCCTGCGAGCAGGTGCAGGTCGACTACGAGATGCTGCCCGCAGTCACCGACATGCACCGGGCGCTCGACCCGGCCTCGCCCAGGGTCGACGAGACGCTGCCCTCGAACCTGATCTCGCACCAGCATTTCGAGAGCGGCGACGTCCCCTCGCGCAAGCGCTCCGCGCATCGCGTCGTCGAGGCGAGCTTCTCCCAGCACCGGCAGACCCACGTGCCGATCGAGACCCGCGGCTGCGCCGCGGTGTGGGACGAGGGACGGGGCCACCTGACGATGCACATCGGCTGCCAGGTCCCGCATCCGATGCGCAGCACGCTCGCCGCCCGCCTGCGCCTCGACGAAACGCAGGTGACGATCGTCTCGCCCGACGTCGGCGGCGGCTTCGGCCAGAAGATCGCGCTCTACCGCGAGGAGCTGACCGTCGCCGCGCTCGCGCGCGAGCTGCGGCGCCCGGTGCGCTGGCGCGAGGATCGCCTGGAGAATCTGCTGGCCGCCAGCCACTCCCGCGAGCAGCTGTGCCGCACCCGCGCCGCGGTCGCCGCCGACGGCACGCTGCTCGGCCTCGAGCTCGAGCTCCTCGAGGATTTCGGCGCCTACTGCTTCTATCCGGCCAACTACCTGGCCCGCGTCGTCGCGATGATCCTGACGGGACCCTACAAGGTCCGGGACTACGCGTTCGACGTCAAGGTCGTGCTGACCAACAAGTGCGGCAACGGCCCGATGCGCGCGCCGATGGCGATCACCAGCTGGGTGATGGAGGGCACGATGGACGCCATCGCCCGCGACCTCGGCCTCGATCCGGTCGACGTCCGACGACGCAACATGGTCGACACCGCCGAGCTGCCCTGGACGATGCCGACCGGCGAGGTGCTGTCCGACGTGACCCCCCGCGCGACCCTCGAGGGCGCGCTGCAGGCGATCGGCTACGACGCGTTCCGCGCCCGGCAGCGGGAAGCGCGCGCGCAGGGTCGCTGGCTGGGCCTCGGCATCTGCACGGTCGTCGAGTCGACGACCTACGGCTCGGCGTTCTACAAGGCCGCGGGGATTCCGGGCTCGGGGCACGAGTCCGCATGGATCCGCATCGAGCCCTCCGGCGTGGTCAATGCGTCGACGGGCCTGGGTGCGACCGGACAGGGCTACGAGACCGCGCTGGCGCACGCCGTGGCCGAGGGCCTCGGCATCGACACCGGACGCATCCGCATCCTGCTCGGCAACACCGACATCGCGCCGTATGGCATGGGCAGCCGGGGAGCGCGCGGCGGCACCGCCGGCGGGGGCACGCTCTACCTCTGCGCGCTGGACGCGCGCGCCAAGGTGCTGGCGATCGCCGCGAAGTCGCTGGGCCTGCCCGACGCCGGTGCACTGCGCATGGTCGACGGCCGGGTCGAATGCCACGACGCCGGCGGATGGATCGACACCGGCCTCACCCTCGCCTCGATCGCGCGCACCGCCTATCTCGATCCGCTCGCGCTGCCCGACGGCATGGCGCCGGGCCTCGAGTTCAATCGCAGCTACGATCCGCCGCCGATGACCTATTCGAACGCGACCCATGCCTGCGAGGTCGAGGTCGACGCGCAGACGGGCAACCTGCGCATCCTGCGCTACCTGGCGGCCGAGGACTGCGGCACCGTGCTCTCGCCGGTGGTCGTGGAGGGGCAGCAGCACGGGGCGATCGCGATGGGTCTCTCCAACGCGCTGCTCGAGCACGTCGTCTACGACGAGACCGGCCAGAACCTGTCCGGGTCGCTCGCCGACTACCTGGTCGCGACCGCCTGCGAGATCCCGCCGATCGAGCTCCTGCCGATGCACACTCCGAGCACGCGGACGCCGGCCGGGCTCAAGGGCATGGCGGAGGGCGGCGTCATGGGCTCGATCGGTGCGATCATGAACGCCGTCAACGATGCGCTGGCGCCCTTCGGCGTCACCGTCGACCGCCAGCCGCTGACGCCGATGTACCTGCGCGGCCTGCTGCGCGGAAAATCCCCGATCCCTGCGGAGAAGCGATGAACCCCTCCAACGAACGCACCCCGGTCGGCTTCATCGGCCTGGGCATCATGGGCGCCAGCATGGCCGGCCACGTGCTGCGCGGCGGCCATCCGCTGCACGTCTACAACCGCACCAGGGCGCGTGCCGAGCCCCTGGTGGCCGCGGGCGCGCACTGGCACGACTCGCCGGGTGCAGTCGCCGCCGCCGCCGACGTCGTGATCACCATGGTCGGCACGCCCGACGATGTCGAGGCGATCTATCTGGGAGGCGACGGCATCGTCGCCCGCGCGCGCGCCGGAGCGATCCTGGTCGACATGACGACGTCGAGCCCCGCGCTCGCGCAAAAGATCGCGGCGGCCGCGGCGGCTCGCGGGCTGCATGCGCTCGACGCCCCGGTCTCGGGGGGCGACGTCGGCGCGCGCGAGGCGCGTCTGTCGATCATGGTCGGCGGCGACGAGGACGCGTTCCGCCGCGCCCAGCCGATCCTGGCGCTGATGGGAAACAAGATCGTGCGCCAGGGCGGTCCCGGCGCCGGCCAGCACACCAAGCTGTGCAACCAGATCGTCATCGCATCGACGATGCTGGGCGTCTGCGAGGGCCTCGCCTATGCGCAGCGCACGGGACTCGATGCGCCGACGGTGCTGGAGTCGATCGGCGGCGGCGCCGCCGGCAGCTTCCTGCTGAACAACCTCGGCCCGCGCATCCTGCGCGGAGATTTCGCGCCGGGGTTCATGATCGATCATCTGGTCAAGGACCTGCGCATCGCCCGTGGCGAAGGCGAGCGCCTCGCGCTCGACCTCCCGGGTCTCACCCTGGCGCTGCGCCAGTACGAGGCGCTGGCCGAGGCCGGCGAAGGCCGCAGCGGAACGCAGGCACTCTACAAGCGCTACGCGCGCTGAGGAGGAAACGGCGATGGACATCTCAGGCGAATACCGGATTCCCGCGCCGCGCGAGCGCGTCTGGGCGGCGCTCAACGATCCGGAGGTGCTGCGCAATTCCATCCCCGGCTGCCGCAGCCTCGACAAGGTCTCGGACACCGAATTCAATTCGACGGTCGCAGCCAAGGTCGGGCCCGTCTCCGCGACCTTTCGCGGCAACGTCGTGCTCTCGGACCTCGATCCGCCGCGCGGCTACACCATCTCGGGCCAGGGCCAGGGCGGCGCGGCGGGCTTCGCCCGGATGAGCGCCAAGGTCATGCTGGACGAGGACAACGGCGCGACGCTGCTGCGCTACGAGGCGCGCGCCGATGTCGGGGGCAAGCTCGCGAGCGTCGGCAGCCGGCTGGTGCAGGGGGTGGCGAAGAAGAACGCCGACGATTTCTTTTCCGCATTCGCGCGCGCGCTGGGCGGCGCCGAGGCCGGCGCCGCCGAGACTGCAGCGGCGCCTGCCGCCGAAGGCGCAGCGCCTCCTCCGCCCTCGCCTTCCGGCGCCGGCGCTCCCGCACCC
>JBLMVY010000109.1:0-10673 GCA_050256935.1 Candidatus Levyibacteriota bacterium
GGGCCAGGTCTGCACGCGGATGGGCGCCTACAAGCCGCGCACCTCGCCCTACGCGTTCCAGGGCTTCGGCGCGTCCTGCCTGCCCTACGTCTTCGAGCTCGCCGGCAAATACGGGATCCGCGTGATCGCGATGGAGATCACCCACGAGTCGCACGTCGACGAGATCCGCGGGGCGCTGGCCCGAACCGGCAATCCGACCGGCGTGATGCTCCAGATCGGCACGCGCAACACCCAGAACTTCGAGCTCCTGAAGCAGGTCGGCAAGCAGCAGGAATTCCCGGTTCTCATCAAGCGCGGTTTCGGAATCACCCTCGACGAATCGCTGAATGCAGCCGAATACCTCGCCACCGAGGGCAATCGCAAGATCGTGTTCTGCCTGCGCGGGATGAAGACGAACATGGGCGACCCCCACCGCAACTTCGTCGATTTCGCCCACATTCCGGTGGTCAAGCGCCTGACGCGCATGCCGGTCGGCATCGACCCGTCGCATTCGGTCGGCACGCGCGCACGTGCGCCCGACGGCCTGCTCGACATCTTCCACGTCGTCGCGCAGGGGGTGATCGCAGGCGCGAACATGATCCTCGTCGACTTCCATCCCGATCCGGCGCGCGCCCTGGTCGACGGCCCGCAGGCGCTGCTGCTGTCCGAGCTCTCGCATTTCCTCGACGACGTCGCGCTCGCGCGCGAGACCTACGAAAAGCGCGCCGTTCTCGCGCGTCAGCAGGTCAAGGCGCAGTGATCTCGCCCGGGAGCCGATGACGCCCCTGCCCCGCCTGTCGCCGTATCGTGCACCGCGCTGGCTGGTCGGCGGCCACGCGCAGACCGTCTGGCCCTACGGACTGCGCCGGCCACCGGTGGCGCTTCGCCGCGAGCGCGTCGAAACGCCCGACGGCGATTTCTGGGATTTCGACTGGCTCGACGCCGCCCAGGACGAAAATTCCCCCGTCGTCGTGCTGTTCCACGGCCTCGAGGGCGGATCGGGATCGCATTACGCCCGGGCGCTGTTCACGGCGCTGGCACGCATCGGCTGGCGCGGCGTCATTCCGCATTTCCGCGGCTGCGGCGGGGCGCCGAATCGCCTGCCCCGCGCCTATCACTCGGGCGACCACGCCGAGGTCGGCGCGATGCTCGCGGCGGTGCGTGCGCGCATCGCGCCGGACACCCTGGCCTATGCGGTGGGCGTGTCGCTCGGCGGAAGCGCATTGCTGAACTGGCTGGGACGCGCGGGCAGCGACGCCGGAAGGTTCCTCGCCGCGGCGGCGGCGGTGTCGACGCCGCTCGACTTGATGTCCGCAGGAATCGCGATCGGCAAGGGATTCAATCGCGTCTACACCCGGCACTTCCTGACCACCCTCAAGCCCAAGTCGCTCGCCATCGCCGCCCGCTTTCCGGGGCTGCTCGACCCGGCGCGGATCCGGCGCGTGCGCACGATGTGGGAATTCGACGATGCCGTCACCGCCCCGCTGCACGGCTTCGCCGGAACGCGCGATTACTGGACGCGCGCCTCGTCCAAGCCCTGGCTGCGCCACATCACGCTGCCCACGCTGGTCATCAACGCGCGCAACGATCCCTTCATCCCTGCGCGATCGCTGCCCGGACCGGCCGACGTGAGCGAAGCGGTCATCCTCGAGCAGCCCCGGCACGGCGGCCACGCAGGCTTCGCCCGCGGGCCGTTTCCCGGCAACGTCGATTGGCTGCCGGAGCGATTGCTACACTTCTTCATCCACGGCTCCTGAACCGGCTCCGATGAATCCAGAGATATTCAAGGCCTACGACATCCGCGGCGTGGTCGGCCGCACGCTCACGCCCGAGGTCGTGCGCCGCATCGGGCAGGCGCTCGGCAGCCTGGCGCGCGAGCGGCAGCGCAGCGCCATTGCCATAGGCCGCGACGGGCGGCTGTCGGGACCCGAACTCGCCGGCGCCCTCGCCGACGGCATACGCGCCGCGGGTGTCGACGTAATCGACCTCGGCATGGTCGCCACGCCGATGACCTACTTCGCCGCCCAGCATCTCGATACCGGCTGCGCCGTCATGGTGACCGGCAGCCACAATCCGCCCGACTACAACGGGCTCAAGATGGTGATCGACGGCACGACGCTGTCGGGTGCGGCGATCCAGGAGCTCCGCCAGCGCATCGAGCGCGGCGATCTCGCGTCGGGAGCGGGAGGCATCCGCGACGTGGACATCGTCCCGGCCTATGTCGAGCGCGTCGTATCCGGCATCCGCCTCGCGCGCCCGATTCGCATCGCCGTCGACTGCGGCAACGGTGTGGCGGGCGCCTTCGCCCCGGCGCTCTACCGGCGGCTGGGCTGCGACGTCGTCGAGCTGTACTGCGACGTCGACGGGGCGTTTCCCAACCACCACCCCGATCCTTCACAGCCCAAGAACCTCGAGGACTTGAAGCGCAGGCTGGCGCAGGGCGATTGCGAGCTCGGGCTCGCCTTCGACGGCGACGGCGACCGCCTCGGCGTGGTGACGCCGGCGGGCAACGTCATCTACCCCGACCGCCAGCTGATGCTGTTCGCTGCCGACGTGCTGTCGCGCGTGCCCGGCGCGACCATCATCTACGACGTCAAGTCGACGCGCAACCTCAAGCCCTGGATCGAGCGCCACGGCGGCGTCCCGCTGCTGTGGAAGACCGGCCATTCGCTGATCAAGGCCAAGATGAAGGAGGTCGGTGCCGCACTGGCGGGCGAGATGAGCGGCCACACCTTCTTCGGCGAGCGCTGGTACGGCTTCGACGACGGGATCTACGCCGGCGCCCGACTGCTCGAGATCGTCACGCGGGAGGCCAATCCGGCGGCGCTGCTCGACGCGCTCCCCAACGCGGTGTCGACGCCCGAGCTCAACCTGCCCTGCGCGGAGGGCGAGCAGCATTCGCTGATCGCCAGGTTGCAGGCCGAGGCGCGCTTTCCCGGTGCAGTCGAGGTCATCCGCATCGACGGACTGCGCGTCGAGTACGCGGATGGTTTCGGGCTCGCCCGCGCGTCGAACACGACGCCGATGATCGTGCTGCGCTTCGAGGCCGACGATCGCGCGGCGCTGGAGCGGATCCAGCGCGAGTTCCACCGCGTGCTGACGGCCGCCAAGCCCGGCGTCGTGCTTCCGTTCTGACCGATGACGACGCTCGCCGACATCGAGGCCGCGCGGGAACGCATCCGCAGCGGCATCTATGAGTCGCCCTGCGTGGAGTCGATTCCGCTGTCGAAGCTCACCGACGCCCACATCTACTGCAAGCTCGACTACCTGCAGCGCACCGGCAGCTTCAAGGAGCGCGGCGCGCGCAACGCGTTGCTGCAGCTGACCCCCGAGCAGCGCAAGCGCGGCGTCATCGCGGCCTCGGCGGGCAACCATGCGCAAGGCGTGGCCTACCACGGATCGCTGCTGGGGATTCCGGTCACCGTGGTGATGCCCAGGTTCGCCGCCCTGGTCAAGGTGACCAACTGCCGCCATCTCGGCGCGACCGTGGTCCTGCACGGCGCCGACCTGACCGAAGCGCGTGCCGAGGCCGAGGCGATCGCCGCGCGCGAAGGGCTCACGTTCCTGCACCCGTTCGACAACGAGCATGTGATCGCCGGCCAGGGAACGATCGCACTGGAGATCCTCGAGCAGGTGCCCGACGCCCAGGCCATCGTCGCGCCCGTGGGCGGCGGCGGCCTGATCGCGGGCATCGGCACCGTCGTCGCGGCGCGCCGCCCCGGCGTGCGGGTGATCGGCGTCGAACCGGTGCGCGCCGCCTGCCTGACGGCGGCCCTGGACGCGGGCCATCCGGTGCCCGTGCGCCTGTCGCCGACGCTCGCCGACGGCCTCGCGGTCGCGCAGCTCGGCGCGCGGCCCTACGAGATCCTGAAGCGCGTCGTCGACGAGGTGGTGACCGTCGACGAGGCGGCGATCGCGCTGGCGGTGCTGCGCCTGATCGAGCTGGAGAAAAGCGTGGTCGAAGGCGCCGGGGCGGCGCCGCTGGCCGCGTTCCTCGCCGGCAAGCTCGACGCACTCAAGGGGCAGAAGGTCGTCCTGGTCCTTTGCGGGGGCAACATCGACCTGACGATGCTCGACCGGGTGATCGAGGTCGGGCTGGTCGCCGACGGCAGGCTGTCGCGGTTCACCGTGTCGATCAGCGACCGGCCCGGCGGGCTCGCGCGGCTCGCCGAGGTCATCGCCTCGACCGGCGCGTCGATCAAGGAGATCGTCCACGACCGGGCGTTCTCCGGTCCCGATCTGTCCGAGGTCCGCATCGTCTGCATCGTCGAGACGACGGGGCACGAGCACGTCGCCGCGCTGCACCGCGCCCTCGACGCCGCGGGGGTTCCGGTCGTCGGTTGAACCGGGCGCCGACGCGCCGGCCACGGGCGCAGGCGGCTGCCGTGCACTATAATCCCCGCGCAGTCCGGGGGCCGAACCCAGGCAGGTCGACCACGGCTTTTCATCGCGCGAAAGCGAGAAGAATCGTGAAGCGCACTTTTCCAGGAGGATGCATGAAACCGTTTCGCAAGGCCCTGGGCTTTCTGCTCGCGGGCACGATGGCTTTCGCGGCTCCCGCAGCGCTCGCTGCCGAGACCTACGTCAACGTGCTGACCGGCGGCACCAGCGGCGTCTACTATCCGCTGGGCGTCGCGCTGGCCAACGTCATCGGCAAGCAGCTGCCTTCGGTCAAGACCTCGGTGCAGGCGACCAAGGCCTCGGTCGAGAACCTCAACCTGCTCGAGGCCGGGCGCGGCGAGCTCGCCTTCACTCTGGGCGATTCGCTGTCGGACGCCTGGAAGGGCAACAAGGACGCGGGCTTCAAGGCGCCGCTCCAGAAGCTGCGCGGCGTCGCGGCGATCTACCCGAACTACATCCAGATCGTCGCGCTGGCCGACTCGGGCATCAAGACGCTGGCCGACCTCAAGGGGAAGCGGGTCTCGGTCGGGGCGGCGGCCTCCGGCACCGAGCTCAACGCCCGCGCCATCTTCAAGGCAGCCGGTCTCAAGTACGAGGACTTCAGCAAGACGGAGTACCTGCCTTTCGGCGAGTCGGTGGAGCTGATGAAGAACCGCCAGCTCGACGCGACGCTGCAGTCGGCCGGCCTGGGGGTCTCCTCGCTGCGTGACCTCGCCGCATCGGTGGCGATCGTCGTCGTGCCGATCCCCGAGGACATCATCAAGAAGACCGGCGATCCCGCCTACGTCTCCGCGATGATCCCGGCCAACACCTACAAGGGCCAGACCACCGACGTCCCGACCGCGGCCGTGCCCAATTTCCTGGTTACGCGTGAAGGAGTCAGCGACGACATCGTCTACGGCATGACCAAGGCGCTGTGGACGAGCCTGCCCGACCTCGTTGCCGCGCACTCGGCGGCGAAGGCGATCAACCTCCAGCATGCGCTCACCGGCATGCCGATCCCGCTGCACCCGGGCGCGGCCAAGTACTACAAGGAAATCGGGATCCTGAAGTAATGTCCCACGACGCCGCCTTCGACGAGACCGGCGTCAAGCGCGAACTCACCGGCTACGCAGCCAGGCTCGTAGCCGGGGTCGCGCTGGCATTCTCGACCTATCAGCTGATCATCGCGGCGTTCGCGCCGCTGTCCAGCCTGCCGACCCGCTCGATCCACGTCGGCTTCCTGCTCGCCCTCGCGTTCCTGATCCACCCGATATCGCGCAAGGCGAACCGCAGGCGCATCGCGATTCACGACGGCCTGATCGCGCTCGGCTGCTTCGTGATCGGCCTGTACCACCTGGTGTTCGAGCAGCAGCTGATCCAGCGTGCCGGCGACCCCAGCATGACCGACCTCGTCGTCGGGGCGATCTTCATCGTCCTGCTGTTCGAGGGTGCGCGCCGCGTGCTGGGCTACGCGCTGCCGACGATCTGCGCGCTCTTCCTCGCCTACGGGCTGTTCGGCCAGTACCTGCCCGACGTCATCGCGCACCGGCCGTTCGGCCTCGACCAGTTCATCTCGCAGCTCTATCTGGGCACCGAAGGGATCTTCGGCATCCCGACCCTGGTGTCGGCGACCTACATCTTCCTGTTCATCCTGTTCGGGACCTTCCTCGAGCACGCCGGGATGATCAACCTCTTCAACAGCATCGCGCTGGGATTCGTCGGCCAGTCGCGCGGCGGGCCGGCCAAGGTCGCGGTGATCTCGTCGGGCATGATGGGAACGATCTCCGGCTCGGGAATCGCCAACGTCCTGACGGTCGGGCAGTTCACCATCCCGCTGATGAAGCGCTTCGGCTACTCGTCGATCTTCGCCGGTGCCGTGGAGGCGACCTCGAGCATGGGCGGGCAGATCATGCCGCCGGTGATGGGCGCGGTCGCATTCATCATGGCCGAGACGCTCAACCTGCCCTATGTCGCCATCGTCAAGGCTGCGGTCATTCCCGCCGTCCTGTACTACGCGACGGCGTTCTGGATGGTGCATCTGGAAGCGGGCCGCGCCGGCCTGCTCGGCCTGCCCAAGGAGGAATGCCCGAACCCATGGCAGGCGATCGCCCGACGCTGGTACCTGATGCTGCCGCTCGCCGTGCTGGTGTTCATGCTGTTCGACGGCTTCACGCCGATGTTCTCCGGCATCATCGGGCTCGCGCTGACCGCGATGCTGATCCTCGGGGTCGGCATCGCCTCGGGTTTCGGGTCGATGGCGTTCCGCATCGTGTTCTGGATTGCGCTCGGCCTCGTCACCGCCTCGTTCTTCAAGTACGGCATCTGGCCGATCATCATCGCCATCACGCTGCTGGTCGCGGTCAATTTCAGGATCAAGGGCGGCCACGCGACCCTGCGCGTCATGCGCAACAGCCTGATCGACGGCGCCCGCCAGGCGATCCCCGTCGGCATCGCCTGCGCGATCGTCGGCGTCATCATCGGCGTGCTGACGCTGACCGGCACCGCGTCGAACTTCGCCGAGTTCGTGCTCCACGTCGGCTCGCAGAGCCTGTTCCTGTCGCTGCTGCTGACGATGATCGTGTGCCTGATCCTGGGCATGGGCATCCCCACGATTCCGAACTACATCATCACCAGCGCGATCGCCGCGCCGGCGCTGCTGAAGCTCGGGGTGCCGCTGATCGTGTCGCACATGTTCGTGTTCTATTTCGGCATCATGGCCGACCTGACGCCTCCGGTCGCGCTGGCCGCCTTCGCGGCCGCATCGATCGCCAAGGCGCCGCCGATGCGGATCGGCTGGAAGGCGACCCACATCGCGATCGCCGGCTTCGTGATCCCCTACATGGCGGTCTACGATCCGGCGCTGATGCTGCAGACGGCGAAGGCCGGCGAGAGCCTCTCCGTGCTCGCCGTGCTCTACGTCGTGTTCAAGACCATCGTGGCGATCGGGCTGTGGGGAGGCGCGGCGGTCGGTTTCCTGCGCGCGCCGCTCAACGGGCCCGAGCGCATCGTCGCCTTCGCCGCGGCTGCGCTGCTGGTCGCGGCCGTGCCCTGGACCGACCAGGCGGGGTTCGTCGCGAGCGCGACGTTCATCGCCTGGCATGCCTGGCGCTCGCGCGGGGCGCAGGCGGCCACCAAGGCGCCTGCGTGATCGCGGGTCCCGGCCCACGCGCGACCCTCGTCCCCCCATCCCCGCATTGAACGCCGCGTGCCTGTTCGTCGCGGGAGTGCTGCGCGCCAGCATCCCCGCGCAGGACTTCACCGTCGCCTGGACCCATTCGGTGGAGAAGACGCGCTGGGAAGAGCACTACCGGGTCGACGGCACGCACCTCGTGCTGGAGCAGGCGCGCGTCCAGGGATCGGGCGCAGGCATGGAGCCCGGTCCGGACGCCCGCCTCGAGGGCGGCTGGTGGACCTGGCAGCCCAGGCTTCCGCCGCTTTCCCGGCTGGACCTGACGCTGTCCCCGTACACGCACGACTACGACATCTGCTGGGCCGGCCGTTGCACGCCGCTGCACGTGCTGGTCGGAATTCGCGACGCCGTCGACGTCGTCGACGTCCGCCCCTGCCGCCGCTGAATCAGCCGGCGGCCAGCAGGTCCGGTGGCAGCGGGGGCCGTCGCTCCAGCGCGCTCACGTGCAGCCCGAACCCGCCTGCGCGCCGGTCGAGGAAGTAGTTGCGCAGCGTCCGCGCGATGGTCCGGAACGCGAGCTCTTCCCAGGGAATCGCGCTTTCCTCGAACAGCGCGACTTCCAGGCTCTCGGGTCCCGGCGCGAAGTCCAGGTCGCGCAGCCGTGCGCGGAACATCATGTAGATCTGGTTGACCTGCGGCAGGCTGATCACCGTGTAGAGCGGACCCAGCTCGACGCGCGCCCCGGCTTCCTCGAGGGTCTCCCGCATGCCGCCCGCCGCCAGCGTCTCGCCGTTCTCCAGGAATCCCGCGGGCAGCGTCCACAGCCCGAAGCGCGGCTGGATCGCGCGCCTGCACAGCAGGATCCTGTCCTTCCACTCGGGCAGGCAGCCGACGACGACCTTGGGATTCTGGTAGTGGATGGTCGCGCAGGCGCCGCAGACGAAACGCGGCAGCGAATCGCCTTCGGGAACCCGGAGCTCGATGCGGTCGGAGCCGCAGTCACTGCAGAACTTCATCGATCCACCATCCTCGCCTGGCCGCGATCGTCGGCGCGGCGAGCACCCCTCGCCCGGCAGCCGCCCGCAGGTCAGATCTTCAGCAGGTTGTCGCGGTAGTAGCGAAGCTCCATGATCGACTCGTAGACGTCGGCGAGCGCCTCGTGCTTCCCCTCCTTGGGTACGCC
Organism: Candidatus Levyibacteriota bacterium; assembly: GCA_050256935.1. Classification (GTDB taxonomy): domain Bacteria; phylum Pseudomonadota; class Gammaproteobacteria; order Burkholderiales; family Casimicrobiaceae; genus VBCG01. The sequence goes on from JBLMVY010000109.1 coordinate 8,676, forward strand.
CTTCATCAGCTCCGGCTTCCAGCGCCGCGCGAGCTCCTTCAGCGTCGACACGTCGAGATTGCGGTAATGGAACCAGTCCTCCAGCGCCGGCATGTGACGGGCGAGGAAGCGGCGGTCCTGGCAGATGGAGTTGCCGCACATCGGCGACGCCTTGGACGGGACGTGCTCGGCGAGGAACGCCAGCGCGGCCGCCTCCACCTCGGCCTCGGTGGCAGTCGACGCCTTCACCCTGTCGATCAGCCCCGATCGTCCATGCGTTCCCTGGTTCCAGGCATCCATCGCGTCGAGGACCGCGTCGTCCTGGTGAACGACGTAGACGGGAGACTGCGCCACGGTCTCGAGCTGATGGTCGGTGACGACCAGTGCCATCTCGATGATGCGGTCGGTGTCGGGCTTCAATCCCGTCATTTCGAGGTCGATCCAGATCAGGCGATTGGCGTCTTGCGGCATGTGGCGTCGGGGTAGAATGAATCGGTCAATTTAGCATAAGGCCCGAGACCTCCCGGCACCGGAGCGGGCCCAGGAGCCCGTGACCGCATCGGTGTTCACCCTCGTCTTCGTCGTCGCGCTCGTCACCTCGGTCGCGTTGCGGCTGTGGCTCGCCCGCCGCCAGGTCGCCCATGTGCTGGCGCACCGCGACGCGACCCCAGCCGCATTCGCCGACCGCATCGACGTCGCGTCGCATCGGCGGGCGGCCGACTACACGGTCGCGAGGCAGCGCTTCGGCGTCGTCGAGACGGTCGCCGACGTCGCGATCCTGCTCGCGCTGACGCTGGGCGGAGGGCTGGCCTGGCTGATCCGCGCCACCGAGGCCCTTGCGCTTCCGCCGCTGCTGCGCGACGTGCTGCTGCTGGCCGCCGTCACCGCGGTCGGTGGCGTCGCCGCCTTGCCGTTCTCGTGGTGGCGCACGTTCAGGATCGAGGAACGCTTCGGCTTCAACCATACGACGCTGCGCACCTGGATCACGGACATCGCCAAGGGGCTGGCCGTCGGCGTGGCACTGGGTCTCCCGCTCGCGCTGCTCGTCGTGTGGATGATGCGCGGTGCGGGCGCGCTGTGGTGGGTCTACGTCTGGATCGCCTGGATGGCGTTCCAGCTGCTGCTGCTGGTGCTGTATCCGACGGTCATCGCTCCGCTCTTCAACCGCTTCTCGCCCCTGCCGCCGGGCGACGCCCGCGAGCGCATCGAGCGCCTGCTCGCGCGCTGCGACTTCCGCGCCGCGGGGCTGTTCGTCATCGACGGTTCGAGGCGCTCGGGGCACGGCAATGCGTATTTCGCGGGCTTCGGCCCCGCGAAGCGCGTCGTCTTCTTCGACACCCTGCTCGCGCGACTCGCGCCCGAGGAGGTCGAGGCCGTGCTCGCCCACGAGCTCGGACATTTCCGGCTTCGCCACATCGTCAAGCGCATCGTCTGGTCGGCGGTGCTCTCCCTGGTCCTCCTCCGTGTGCTGGCATGGCTGCTCGGGGCCGACTGGTTCTACGCAGGTCTCGGCATCCCCGCCTCCGAGGTCGCCGTGGCCATGTCGCGACCGGGCGTCGCGCTGGCGCTGTTCATGCTCGCGCTGCCGGTGTTCACCTTCATCCTCGCCCCGATCGCCACCGCCTATTCCCGGCGCCACGAGTTCGAGGCCGACGCCTTCGCGGCACGCAACGCCTCGGCGAGTGCGCTGGTCGCGGCGCTGATCAAGCTCTACGAGGACAATGCGTCGACCCTGACGCCGGACCCGGTCTACTCGGCTTTCTACGATTCGCATCCGCCGGCGAGCCAGCGCGTCGCGCGGCTCATGTCGCTGGCGTCCACTCCTGCCACAGCCTGAGGAACCATGAAGATCATCCACGCCTGTCTTGCAGCGCTCCTCGCGACCAGCGCGACCACCGCCATCGCGCAGCAGCCCGCGCCTTTCGCCCAGGGCGACCCGCACAAGGGAGAGAAGCTGGTCACCAAGGACTGCGAGTCCTGCCATGCCAGCAAGTTCGGCGGGGATCCCAATGCGATCTA
>JBLMVY010000110.1:0-3607 GCA_050256935.1 Candidatus Levyibacteriota bacterium
CGCTCCTCCGACCACGAGCGCATCGTCAGCGCCGCGACCAGGAAGATCAGCAGGATCGGCATCCACTGGAACATCGGGCGCACGTCGGCGATGTTGCGCGCGAAGAACGTGTCGACCCAGAAGAACACGAACAGCGTGACGGCGAGGAATGCGCCGAGGAACAGCCAGGCGGCGGGCGAGGCGAAGAAGCCGCGGAATTCCTTGCGGGCGATGCGCAGGATCTCAGCCATGGGTGGCCTCCGTGGACTCGATGCGGGCGGCGTCAGGCATGGAGCGCCTCCTCGTTGACCTCGGCGAACACCGTCTCGAGATCGCGGCGCCGGGCGTGCAGCGCATGGAGCTTCAGGCCGGCTTGGGTCAGCGCAGCGGCGACCGCCGGGGCGGCATCCGCCGGCGCATCGAGTCGGTATTGCCGGCAGCCGCCCTCGGCTGCCTGCTCCTCGACGGCCTGCACGCCAACGACGCGGCGCAACGCGTCGCGGGCGTCGCCTTCGACGCTCACCAGGAGGCCGGCGGGGCGCGCGAGCTCGTCGATGCGCGCGTCGACGACCAGGCGCCCCGCGCGCAGGATCAGCACGCGCTCGCACACCGCCTGCACTTCCTGGAGGATGTGGGTCGACACGATCACCGTCGCGCTCCTGGCGAGGTCGCGGATCAGCTCGCGCATGTGACGGATCTGCGTCGGGTCGAGTCCGTTGGTCGGCTCGTCGAGGATCAGGATGTCGGGCGCGTGCAGCAGCGCCTGCGCGACCCCGACGCGCTGGCGATAGCCGCGCGACAGCGTCTGGATCGGCGCCGTCGCCTTCGCGGCGAGCTCCGTGCGCGCGATCGCCTGCGCGATGGCGCGGGGCCGGGCCGCATCCGCGACGCCGTGCAGGGTCGCCTGGTAGTCGAGGTAGTCGATGACCGTCATCTCCGGCCAGACCGGGCAGTTCTCCGGGAGGTAGCCGATGCGCGCCTGGATCGCGCGGGTGTCGCGGCCGATCTCGAGGTCGTCGATGCGCACGCTGCCGCCGCTGGGCTCCAGGAAGCCGGTGATCATCTTCATGATCGTCGTCTTGCCGGCGCCGTTGTGGCCGAGCAGGCCGACGACCTCGCCGCGCTCGATGCGGAAGCCGACGTCGTCGACCGCGATGACGTCGCCATAGCGGCGCGTCAGATGCTCCACCTGGATCATTACGAGTCCTCGTGTATGTCGCGTAGCGATGCGATGCCGCCGCAAAAAGCGGCATCGCTTGTAAATTTTTCCCGGCGCCGCGGCCGCTGCCTGCGCCGCGTCGGGGCGCGCATCCGCGCGACTGCCTATCGACGACCGGCGCTGCGAAAAGTTCGCTGCGCGATCGCCGGCACCACGCGGGCGCATCCCGGCGCGCCCGGCGCCGTCGCCCTGGCCCGGGCCGCGGCCAGGACGATCCTGCGCGACGGACGGCATTGTCCGCCGGCCGATGCCAATGTCATACTTCCCGTTCGAAGATGCAGCAGGAGTCCACGATGAAACCTCTTGTCCCCGTCGTCGCCCTGGCCCTCGCCGCGGCGTCGCCGCTTGCCGCGAACGCGGGCGTCTCGGTCAGCGTGGGCCAGCCCGGCTTCTACGGACGCATCGACATCGGCGACCTGCCGCCGCCGCCGCTGATCTACGCGCAGCCGATCGAGGTCGTCCCGGCGCCGGTCGGCGTCGTCGAGGCGCCGATCTATCTGCGCGTGCCGCCGGGCCACGCGAAGCACTGGAGCCGACATTGCCGCGAGTACGACGCCTGCGATCGGCCGGTGTACTTCGTGCAGGATCGCTGGTACCAGGACGTCTACGTGCCGCGATATCGGGGGCACGGCCGTCGCGAGCACGAGGATCGCGACGACGACCGTCCGGTCGGCTACGTGGTCGCGCCGCCGGTCGCATACGGCGGACCACCGCCCGAGCGCCTCTATGCGGTGCACGTCGATTCGGTGCGCGCGGTGATGGGACCGCCCGAGCGGCGCTGCTGGGTCGAGCGCCAGCAGGTGGTCGAGGACCGGCGCGGCGAGGTCAACGTCCCCGGCGCAATCGTCGGCGCGGTGATCGGCGGCGTCCTGGGCCACCAGGTCGGCGGCGGTCACGGCCGCGACATCGCGACCGCGGGCGGCGCCGTGGCCGGTGCGGCGATCGGCGCCAATGTCGGCACCGGGCCCACGGTCTACAGCCAGCCGGTGGAACGCTGCGCGAGCGTCCAGCCGAACGCGCAGCCCGCGTACTGGGACGTCAGCTATCGCTTTCGCGGCGCGGTCCACCACGCGCAACTCGCCGGCCCGCCGGGCCGCACCCTGACCGTCGGCGAGGACGGCCGGCCGCGAGGCTAGCTGCGGCGCGACCCGCGGGCCGCCGTCGTCGCGGTCAGGCGTCGCGCCGGAGGAATGCCCCGATCACGCGGTCCAGGAATGCCGCGTCCGCGGCCTTCAGGCTGGTCGCCGCTGCATGACCCTGCTCCGAGGGAATCTCCAACAGGCGGGCCCCCGGAATGACCGCGGCCGCCGCATGGGCGCCTGCGACCGGGTTGAAGAGGTCGATGGGCGGGGCGATGACCAGCGCGCGAGCCTCGATCGACGCGAGCGCGCGATCGGTGTCGCCGCCAAAACCGGGCGTCGTGCCGACGTCGTGCGCCTGGTAGGCCCATGACTGGAACAGGTAGTCGGTGGCGTCGAAGCCCTGCGCCCGCGTCTGGTCGACGATGGCCTCGAACCACGCGTGCACGTCGCCCGGCGGCGCCTGCTCGGCCATCGCCTCGGGCGTGTGCATCACCAGGGCGTTGACGAGCCCCGCGTAGGCGCGCCAGCCGCGCTCGGGCACGCCATCGAAGCCTTCGCCGGTCCACGCGGGGTCGGCCATCAGGCAGGCACGCGCCGCCTCGACGACGAGCGCGCCCCAGGGCGGCGTCTTGGCCATCGCGGTCATCGCGACCATCGACTCCATGAACTGCGGATGGCTGACCGCCCACTGGATCGCCTGCATCCCGCCCAGCGATGCGCCGACGACGGCGTGCAGCCGCGTGATCCCGAGCCGCTCGGTCAGCAGCCGGTGCTGGGCGTGGACCATGTCGCGCACCAAGTAGCGCGGAAAGCGCATGCCGGGCTGCGCGGCGCTGTTCGACGGCGAGGTCGACAGGCCGTTGCCGATGGGGTCGGTGGCGACGATGAAATGGCGCGAGGTGTCGAGCGCCTTGCCCTCGCCGATGAGGAAGTCGAGGCGATGGTGGGTGCCGGTGAGTGCGGAGCAGACGAGGATCGCGTTCGAGCGATCGGCGTTCAAGCTGCCGTGCGTCACGTAGGACTGCGCGAAGTCGCGGATCACCGCGCCCGATTCCAGCGCGAGGTCGCCCAGCTCGGCGAGGTGGTGCGGCGCGTCGATGTGCCCGGGAACGAGCGGCGGGTGGGCGTAGCGGGTCAAGTGTCGGGGTTCCTGGTGAAGCGGCGGTCGGGCCGGTTGCGGGATCTCAACCGAAGCGGTCGGCCGAAAATGCGCCGATGTCCATGAAAGGCGTCCGGCCGGCGACGAGATCGGCGACGATCTCGCCGGTGGGTGCCGCGGCGGTGAGGCCGACATGGCCATGGCCGAAGGCGAAGTATGCATTGGGAA
>JBLMVY010000111.1:0-12581 GCA_050256935.1 Candidatus Levyibacteriota bacterium
TCTGGGTCGACACGTTCTTCGCGCGCAACATCGCCGACGTGCGCCCGATGTTCCAGTGGATGCCGATCCTGCTGATCTTCCTGGTCGCGGCGCTGACGATGCGCTCGTGGTCGGAGGAGCGGCGCGCGGGCACGCTGGAGAGCCTGCTGACCGCCCCGGTGCGTCCGCTGAGCCTCGTGCTCGGCAAGTTCGTCGCGGCGCTGGCGCTGGTCGCCGTCGCGCTGGCGCTGACGCTGCCACTGCCGGTCACCGTGTCCTTCCTGGGCCCCCTCGACTGGGGCCCGGTGGTCGGCGGCTACGTGGCGACGATGTTCCTCGCCGCCGCCTATGTCGCGATCGGCGTCCACACGAGCTCGCGCACCGACAATCCGATCGTCGCGCTGATCCTGACGACGGTCGTCTGCGGCGTGTTCTACCTGATCGGCACCGACACGCTGACCAACCTGTTCGGCTATCGCGTCGGCCACGTGCTGGCGCTGCTCGGCACCGGCACGCGCTTCCAGTCGATCACCCGCGGCGTGCTCGACCTGCGCGACCTCTATTACTACGTGTCGATCGTCGGCGTGTTCCTGACCCTCAACCTGTTCAGCCTCGAGCGCCTGCGCTGGGCGGGCAACCCTGGGGCCGCGCAGCATCGGCTGTGGGGATGGATGCTGGGGCTCGCGGCCGTCAACTTCGCCGCCGCCAACCTGTGGCTCGCCCCGATCGCCTGGGCGCGCGCAGACATCACCCACGACCACGTCTACACGCTGTCGGACGCGACCAGGCAGCAGCTCGCCCGCCTTCGCGAGCCGCTGCTGATCCGCGGCTATTTCTCGGCCAGGACGCATCCGCTGCTCGCACCGCTGGTGCCGCAGGTCGAGGACCTGCTGCGCGAATACGCGGTGGCCGCCGGCGGCAAGGCGCGGGTCGAGTTCGTCGACCCCACGCGCGACCGGGCGGCCGAGGACGAGGCCGCCGCCAGATACGGCATCAAGCCGGTGGCGTTCCGCACCGCCAACCGCTACCAGTCGGCGGTCGTCAACGCGTATTTCGACGTCGTCGTCGCCTACGGCGACCAGTTCCAGCACCTCGGCTTCCAGGACCTGATCGAGGCCAAGTCGCGCGGCGATCGCGACATCGACGTCGTGCTGAAGAACCCCGAATACGCGATCACCCAGGCCATCCGCAAGGTCGTCGACCAGTACCGCAGCGGCGGCAATCCCTTCCAGAACCTCGGCGAGCCGGTGACCTTCCACGGCTACCTCTCGCCCGACGACAAGCTGCCTCCGGTGCTGCGCAAGCTGCACGCCGACCTCCAGGCCCTGCTCGCGCAGATGCAGCAGAAGGCCGGCGGCAAGCTCAAGGTCGCCTTCGACGATCCCGACGCCGACGGCGGCAAGCTCGCCACCCTGCTCAAGCAGCGCTACGGCTTCGGCCCGCAGATCGCGAGCCTCGCCGACACGCAGCCTTTCTGGTTCTACATGGTGCTGAGCCGCGACGGCAACTCGGTGCAGGTGCCGCTGCCCGACACGCTCGACAAGGACGCGCTCAAGCGCTCGATCGACGCGGCGATCCAGCGCATGGCCCCCGGCTACCTGAAGACCGTCGCGCTGTTCGCGCCGCCCGGCTACGCGCCTGGCAGCCTGCGCTACACGCGGCTCAACGACGCGCTGGCCGCCAACGAGCGCATCGTCAACACCGATCTCAAGAGCGGGCACGTGCCCGCGGACGCCGATCTCCTGCTGGTGCTGGCGCCGCAGAGCCTCGACGACAAGCAGCGCTTCGCGATCGACCAGTTCCTGATGCGGGGCGGCAGCGTCGTGCTGGCGACCTCGCCCTTCAGCGTCCAGTTCGGCGACACCCTCGCCGCGACCAAGGTCGATTCGGGACTGAAGGATTGGCTGGCGCACCTGGGCATCGGCATCGGCGATGCGATGGTGCTCGACACCCGGGACGCCGCGTTGCCGGTGCCGGTGCAGCGCGACCTGGGCGGCGTCCCGGTGCGCGAGATCCGGATGGTCCCGTATCCGCAGTTCCCCGACATTCGCGGTGGCGGGCTCGATCCGACGAGCCCGATCACCGAGAACCTCGGCCAGGTGACGATGAACTGGGCCTCGCCGATCACCGTCGACCCGGCAAAGAACAAGTCGCGCTCGGTGGCGAAGCTCCTCGAGAGCTCGCCGCAGAGCTGGACTTCGACCAGTCTCGACCTGATTCCCGACTACCGCGCCCATCCCGACAGCGGCTTCGCCGTGACCGGCGAGCGCAAGCCGCGGCTGCTGGCCGTCGCGCTTCAGGGCCGCTTCGACTCGTTCTACGCCGGCAAGCAGTCTCCGCTCGCGGCGGCAGCTTCGGGAAAGGACGGCCCGGCCGGCGCCGGGGGCACGGCGGGAAGCAAGGCGGCGGCTTCGACCGCAGCGAGCGCCCCGACCACGGCGGCCGTTGCGAACGGAAAGCCTGCCGCCGGCGACGCGACGCCGGCCGGCGGCGTCATCGACCGCTCGCCCGAATCGGCCAAGCTGGTGATTATCGCGAGCAACACCTTCGCCTCCGACGACACCATCGATCTCGCCTCGGCCGGGCTCGGCACGCTCTACACCAAGCCCCTCGAGCTGGTCCAGAACGCCGTCGACTGGTCGCTGCAGGATCCCGGCTTGCTCGCGCTGCGCGGCCGCACCGAGCTCGCGCGCACGCTGACGCCGATGCGCGAGCGCGAGCAGCGTGCCTGGGAGTACGGAAACTACGCGCTGGCGCTCGTCGGGCTGCTGATCGTGTGGATGTGGCGCAGGCAGGTCGGCAAGGCCGATCGGCGGCGCTACCAGCGCATTCTCGCGGAGGCACAGGCGTGAAGAAGACGATCTCGCTGCTGGGCGCGCTGCTGGTCGCCCAATTGCTGCTCGCATTCGGCATGAGCTTCACCGGCACGAAGCTCGCCGGCCGCGCCACCGACGAGCCGCTGCTGTCGCTTGGCGGATCGCAGGTCGACCACATCACCATCGAGGGCCCCGACCAGGCGAAGGTCGTGCTGGCGAAGGTCGGCAAGGCCTGGCAGCTCCCCGACGAGGGCGGATTTCCCGCCGACCGGACGCGCACCGAGTCGCTGCTCAAGACCCTCGAGGGGCTGAAGCAGGGCCTGCCCGTCGCGACCACCGCCGAGGCGCTCGCGCGCTTCAAGGTCGCCGACGACCGCTTCGAGCGCCGGGTGACCCTCGCCGGCGGGGGCAAGACCCTCGCGACGATCTACTTCGGGACGTCGCCGTCGATGCGCGAGATCCACGCGCGGCGCGCGGGCCAGCACGACGTGTATTCGGTGGCGTTCGCCACCTACCAGGTCCCCGCGAAAGCCGGCGAATGGGAAGACAAGACCCTCCTGCAGATCGCGAAGAAGGACATCGACGCCATCGACGTCGCGGGACTGCACATCGCTCGCGTGCCACCACCCGCCGCGCCATCGCCATCCTCCGTCGCGCCATCGGCACCCTCCGTCGCGCCATCGCCATCCTCCGTCGCGCCATCGGCGCCTTCGGCCGCCAAGACCGAAGCCGCCCGGCCGGAATGGCAGGCGACCGGTCTCGCCCGGGGCGAGGCGCTCAACACCGAGGCCGCCGACAAGCTCGCCGACCTGCTCGCCGAACTGCGCATCGGCAGCGTCCTGGGCAAGGTCGCGAGTCCGGACGCCGGCATGGACAAGCCGGTGCTCGACCTGACGCTGGTCGAGCACGGGGACCGGAAGATCGAGTACGTGCTGGGCAAGGCCAAGGACGGCAAGAGCTACACGCTCAAGGTCTCGACGCGCGACGAATACTTCGGATTGCCCGCCTACACCGCCCTGCCCCTGCTCGACGCCGCGAAGCGCGACAAGCTGCTCGCCGCGCCCGCCGGCGCGCCGATGGCCGCGCACCAACCCGCCGCGAAAGCCCGGTCGCATACCTGACCCGCGCCTGGGATTAGGATAGCGGCGAATTCGAAAGCAAGCCGCGGAGTGCGGCGCCCGGCGGCGACCCGTAGATTGCGATCGTCGATCTCGCAACCGAAGGGTGCCCCGATGAACATGACCAGCAAAGCCGAAATCCTCGCGACGGCGACCGTCGCCGACCCGCGCTGGGCCGCGGTCGTCGCCCGCGACGCCGGCGCCGACGGCAGCTTCGTCTACTCGGTCAGGACGACCGGCGTGTACTGCCGCCCGTCCTGCGGAGCGCGCCGGCCGCGGCCGGAGAACGTCGCTTTCCATGCAACGGCCGCCGACGCCGAGTGCGCGGGATTCCGCCCCTGCAGGCGCTGCAAGCCCGAGCAGCCGCCGCGCGCCCAACAGCAGGCCGCGCTGGTGGCCGACTTGTGCCGGCGCATCGAAGCGGCCGACCACGTCCCGACCCTCGACGAACTCGCCGCCCAGGCGGGGCTGTCCGCCCACCATCTGCATCGCGTCTTCAAGACGGTGACCGGGCTCACGCCCAGGGCCTGGGCCGCGGCGCATCGGGCGAGACGCGTGCGCGCCGAGCTCGATCACGGCCGCAACGTCACCGACGCGATCTACGGCGCTGGCTACAACTCCAACGGGCGTTTCTACGAGCAATCGGACGATGTGCTCGGCATGACGCCGTCGACCTATCGCGCGGGCGGCGCGCAGACCGACATCCGTTTCGCCGTCGGCCTCTGCTCGCTGGGATCGATCCTCGTTGCGGCGAGCGGGCGCGGCGTGTGCGCGATCCTGCTGGGCGACGACCCCGACGCGCTGCTGCGCGACCTCCAGGACCGCTTTCCCCGCGCCAGGCTGATCGGGGGCGACGCGAAATTCGAGCGACTGGTCGCCAGGGTCGTCGGCTTCGTCGAGGCGCCGGGCATCGGACTCGACCTGCCGCTGGATCTGCGCGGCACCGCGTTCCAGCAGCGCGTCTGGCAGGCGCTGCGCGCCATTCCACCGGGCGAGACCGCGAGCTACACCGACATCGCGGCGCGCATCGGCGCGCCCCGATCGGTGCGCGCGGTTGCCGGGGCCTGCGCGGCCAATCCGCTGGCGGTGGCGATTCCCTGCCATCGCGTGGTGCGCAACGACGGGGGGCTGTCGGGCTATCGCTGGGGCGTGGAGCGCAAGCGCGTGCTGCTAGATCGCGAGGCGCGCGCGGCACATGCGCCGCAGCGTGGCGCCGATATACCCGTCCGCGCCCCGCGGGAATCCCGCCGCGACAGGACGCCGCGCGGATGAACGCGCGGGATCCCGCGGCGGCGGGCATCGCGAGGCGGGCCGCCATCGACTGGCATCGCGTGGTCGCGGACCTTGCCGCCCGCGGCAACGCGACCATCGAGCGCCTGCTCGCGCCCGCCGAGTGCGAGGCGCTGTCGGCGCTGTACCCGACCGATCCCCTGTTCCGCAGCCGCGTCGTGATGGAGCGGCACGCCTATGGCCGCGGCGAATACAAGTATTTCGCCTATCCGCTGCCCGCGCTGGTCGCGGGATTGCGCGAGTCGATCTATCCGCGGCTCGTGCCGCTCGCCAACGAATGGAACGCGGCGATGCGCGTCGCCGTCCGCTATCCGGACGACCACGCGGAATTCCTCGAGCACTGCCACGCCGCCGGACAGCGGCGCCCGACGCCGCTGCTGCTGCGCTACGCGGCCGACGACTACAACTGCCTGCACCAGGATCTGTATGGCGAGCACGTCTTTCCGCTGCAGGTCACCGTCCTGCTGTCGGAACCCGGCCGCGATTTCGAGGGGGGCGAGTTCGTCGTCACCGAGCAGCGACCGCGGATGCAGTCGCGCCCCGAGGTCGTGCCGCTACGCCAGGGCGACGCCGTGATCTTCGCCGTCCACCACCGGCCGGTCGCGGGTCGGCGCGGGATCCATCGCGTCAACCATCGGCACGGTGTCAGCCGCATCCGTTCCGGCCATCGTCACACGCTGGGCATCATCTTCCACGATGCACGCTGAGTCGCTTCCGACGACGGCGAGCCTGTTCGACGCGGCGCCCTCGGTGCCCGGCCAGCGCGACGAATTGTGCGAAGGCGCGGCGATCCTGCGCGGCTTCGCTCTCGCCGACGCGCCGTCGATCCTCGCAGCCATCGCGGAAATCGCGACCCGCGCGCCCTTTCGCCACCTGGTGACGCCCGGCGGATTCCGCATGTCGGTGGCGATGACCAACTGCGGCGCCCTCGGCTGGGTCAGCGACCGCAGCGGCTATCGCTACGACGCGGTGGACCCGGAAAGCGGCCGGCCCTGGCCGCCGATGCCCGACACCCTCCGGCGTCTCGCGCGAGAAGCGGCAGCGACAACGGGATTCCCGGGATTCGATCCGGATGCCTGCCTCGTCAATCGCTACGAACCCGGCGCAAGGCTGACCCTGCACCAGGATCGCAACGAGCGCGGCTACGCCGCGCCCATCGTGTCGGTGTCACTGGGATTGCCCGCGGTGTTCCTGTTCGGCGGACTGCAGCGCAGCGACAGGACGGCACGCGTGCCGCTGATGCACGGCGACGTCGCCGTCTGGGGTGGCCCCGCGCGCATGCGCTACCACGGCATCGCGCCGCTCAAGGCCGGGCATCACCCCGCAACCGGCGCGCTGCGGCTCAACCTGACGTTCCGCAAGGCCGCCTGAGCGGGCGTCAGTTGCCCACCGCAGGGCCAATGGCAGGGCCCGCCGATTTGCCCGCCGCCGGGCCCAGCGCGTGGCCGCGCACCTTCCGCGAGGCTGCGATCTCGCCGTGCATGAACCGGTCATGGTTGGCTTCGATCGACCGCGGCACGTAGAGATAGTTGACCATCATGCCCAGCGACTCGCGCAGCCCCCGACGCGAGGTGTTGGCGAGCCAGTCGATGCGTTCGAGACTGGCGCCGTTGTTCAGATGGAACCTCGCCACCGGGTCGCGCACCGTCTCCGTCCCGTCGCCGCCCTGCAGCAGGTAGGTGGCGCACAGCGCGATCAGCGGCTCCTGCAGCGGGGCCAGGCGCTGCAGCGCATCGGCCGGGTCGGCGGAAATCCTCGCGACGTCCGCGCCGAGCCCGGCGACCGCCTTCAATGCCCGCTGCAGCGCCGGTGACGCCGCGGCGCCGGCGTCGCTGCGCTTGAGCTGCCCATTGAGCCAGGCCGAGAAGCCCGGGATCGGGGACAGCGTGCAAAAGGCCTTGAGACGCGGAAACTCGCGCGACAGCACCTCGACGACGTTCTTGATCAGGAAATTGCCCAGAGACACGCCCCGCAGGCCCGGCTGGCAGTTGCTGATCGAATAGAACACCGCCGTGGTCGCGCGGCCCGGGTCTCCGGCGGCGGACTGCGCGTCGAGGAGGGGCGCAACCGCGTCGGGCATGCGGTCGAGGAGCGCCACCTCGACGAAGATCAATGGCTCGTCGCGAAGCGCCGGGTGGAAGAAGGCGAAGCAGCGCCGATCGCCCTCGAGGCGACGGCGCAGGTCGTTCCAGCCGCGGATCTCGTGCACCGCCTCGTGGACGATGATCTGCTCGAGCAGGTAGGCGGGACTGTGCCAGTCGACGCGGACGATCTGCAGGAAGCCCGGGTTGAACCACGACGAAAGCAGATGGCGGAAATCGGCATCGACGGCCTCGAGCTCGCGCTGCTCGCCGAGCAGCTCGAGAAGACGCTCGCGCATGCGCAGGATCGTCGCGGTGCCCCCGGGGGCGCGGTTCAGCCGCCGCAGCAGCTCCTGCCGCGGCGGCTCCGCCGCCCTGCCCAGCCGCATCAGATGGGCGGCCGAGGGGTCGGCCGCATAGGCTTTCGACGCGGAGAGCACCTGTTCGGGATCGGGTGAGAACTCGGCCAGCAGCGCGGCGAAGAATCGCGCCTGGTTGCGCTTGTCGAGGGTACGGTACTGATCGAGCGTGAGCTTGGCCAGCGACACGCCCGCCGCCTCGCCGCGCTCGGAAAGGAGCTTCCTGCAGCCCTGGACCAGACGACGGACCTTGATGCCGTCGCGGGCGATCGCTGCCGCGCCCTTGTGCACCGAATCGAACATTCGCCAATGGTGCCCCCGAACCGGCGATCGTTTCCAGTGTCGTCCGTGGACGACGTCCGGCAAATGCGGCACCATAGCCGCCGAAGCCTTCCCGCCGGAGACCATGGACCACCTCACCCGAACCATCCTGATCGGACTCGTCGTCGGCGTCGTCGCCAAGTTCATGACGGCCGGGCGCGGAATCGGCGCCTTCATCGCGAGCGCGCTGATCGGCGCCATCGGCGCCGTCGCTTCGACCTACGTGGGCGAAGGGTTCGGCATCTATCGCGCGGGCGAATCGGCGGGCACGGTCGGCGCGCTGGTCGGCGCCGTGCTGCTGGTCGTCCTCTATCACCTGATCGTCCCGCGCAAGAACTACTGAAGCGCGAGCGACGGCGCCACGCGGGCGTTCACGGCTAGACGATCACCCGCACCAGCTTTCCGAGCAGCTCCTCGAGCGAGATCATCGTCAGCAGGAGAGGTACAAGGGGCAGCAGCGCCATCACGACGAGCTGCAGCATGGTGTCCCGCGTGACCGGCACGAGGCGCATGCCGCGCACGACTTCGAAGCTGTTCCCCATGTCCGCGAGCGACTGCACGTCGGCGCTGCCGACCAGGGGCTCCCCGCCGCCCGCCGCGTCACCCAGCCACTTGGCATTGAACTCGTCGACGTAGCGCTTGGCGAGGTGGCCGTAGTCGCGGATCCCGTTGCGCTTGGCGCGCGACAGCGGCACGACGAAGACGAGCAGCGGCGCGAGCACCGCCCCGACCACGACGAGCACGAAGGCGAATATGTCGAGCTTGAACTGCGGCAGCGCCGCGCCCTCGAAGAAGATCTTGTTGGCGATCAGCCCCGAAAGCATCGTCCCCTGCGCCAGCAGCAGCGGCGTGAACGCATACCCGACCCGCGACAGGAAGCCGACACCGCCATTGCGGTCCGGATGCATCGGCGCGTAGGCGATGTCCATCCGCGACACCTGCCAGAGGAAACGCGCCCACACGAACAGGCGGAAATACCAGCGCACCAGCAGGAACTGGAACACCGGCAGGCTCACGATCAGGTACCACCATCCGGCGAGCTCCGGTCGCAGCCTGCCGCCTTCCGGCGTCGCATACCAGGTGGGCGCGGAGAGCGCGGCGTAATGGCCCCAGATGACCAGGATGCCGATCCCGTAGACGGCGGCGATCATCAGCAGCTCGGCGAGCATGGAATTGCGCAGCCGCGTGGCGCTCGCGATCGCCGCGTCGAAGCGCTCGCGCACCCCCGCGGGGACGAGGCCGAGGGTGACGAACTGGGAGACGATCCCCCGCATGCGCAGGTGGACGACGATCTCGGCCACGATGAGCAGCGGCAGGGCGACGAGGAAGCGCGCGTGCGCGTCGATGTCGTAGAGGAAGGGCACCGCGACGGCGCTACCCCAGGCCTTGCCGTCGATGGCCGAAAGCACCAGGAGCGGCACCCAGGCGAACAGCGTCATCACCACGATGCGCCGCCGCAGGAGTTGCAGCGCGTCGCCGGTGAGATGCGCGCGCCGCAGCGCCTGGAACAGCGGCCCGCCCAGGACGATGGAAAAGTCCTGCTCGAGCGGCGTCGGCCGCGTCAGGTCGATCGATGGTTTCTCCGGCATCGTGCCCCCTTCCCGCGCAGGCCCCATCCTAGATCGCAATCGCCTGTCGTCATTGACCCCGGTCAACCAACGGCCTGCGGCGTGCACCGCCGGCGTGGCACCCGACATTGACCCCGCGCAATGTACCAAAGCCGCGGTGCTGCTAGCGTTACTGGAGACGTGGCGAGGGGCGGGGCGACCATGGGCGAAGAGGGGTGACGATGGGCACGAACCGCATCCGAAAGCCGGGCGATGGCCGCCGCGCCTTCCTGCGCGGGGCGGGCGCGCTGCTGGCGGGGGTGGGATTGGGGGCCCGGAGACTCGCGCGTGCGGCAACGGGCGCCTACCCGGCAACGGTCGCCGCGCTGCTCCGCGCATTCCAGCGCGAGACCGACGCGCACCGCCGCTATCTCGCGTTCGCCGGGACGGCCTCCCAGGAAGGGTACAAGGGCATCGCCTACATGTTTACGGCGTTCGCGACCTCCGAGGGGCTGCACGCCCGCAATTTCAAGAGGCTGGTCACGCAGCTCGGCGGCGACGCCAATGCCGCGCCCACCGCCATCACGCCGGGAACGACCAAGCAGAATCTCATCACCGCCGTCGACGACGAGATCGACAGCATCGACAAGCTCTATCCGCACACCCTCGAAAGCATCCGGCCCGAGGGCTACGACGAGGCGACGCGGCTGGTCCGCTTCGCATGGGAATCGGAGCGCCAGCACCGCGAGCTGATCCAGAAGATCCGGCGCTTTTCGCCCCTCATGTTCGAGCAGGTCGCGAAGTCCATCGACCAGAAGACGGGGCTCTACTTCGTCTGCCAGATCTGCGGCTCGACGCTGAACCGGATTCCGAGCCCGAGCTGCCCGGTGTGCGGCGGCCCGCCGGCTCAGTACGTCCAGGTGCCGGTCCCGGGCTGAGGCGCTGCGCGGCGGCGTGCAACGCGCGGGGGCGGCGACGCCGCCCCCGCGACCGCATGGCGATTCGCCCTATTTCTTGAGCGAGACCTGCATCCCGTTCAAGTCGAGCGAGAGCTCGAGCCCAATCTGCTTGCCCTTGACCTTGAGCTCCACGCCCTTGGAGTTCTTGAGGTTGAAGACCTTCTCGCCGCCGGCGACCGCGACGCCCGCCTGCGTCGCCGAGTACGTTCCCTCGATGTCGCTCGGCTGCTTCAGGTTGTAGACCTCGCCGATCAGCTCGGCCTTCGACACTCCGATGGTCGCGCCCAGGCTGACACCGCCGATGCTGACCGGATATTGCTTGCCCTTGAACTTGAGCGTCCCGCTTCCGCCGCTGCCGCCGACGATGAAACCCGCCTTGTAGAGCGAGAACTCGATCGTGCCCGAAGGCGCTGCCGAGGCGACGCTCGCGAACAGCATGGTTCCCACGGCGACGATCAGGGCCGCCGCCATGCCGATGAACGACTTTCCGAATCCCGATGCACGCATGATGTTGTTCTCCCCTTTCGATTGCCGTCACGTTTCCCGCTCGCTGCGGCTACGCGGAACGGCGAAAGCGCAGGCAGCAGATCGCAACCCACCGGGCCCGCGACCCATCACTGCGTGCCATTCTGGCGCGCCGCCAAGCGCGCCCCTTGACCATCGTCAAGCAATTGTCGGGACGGCGCCGGGAACGCGCGAAAGCGGCGGACCGCCGACCCGCACCGATCCGTCAATCCACCTTGGCGCCCGAGCTCCTGATCGCCGCCGCCCAGCGCGGCAGCTCCGCCTTGATGGTCGCCGCGAACTCGTCGGGCGACTGCGGCGCGAAGGGCTCCATGCCGAACCTGAAGAGCTCCTGCCTGAATTCCGCCGTCGCCTGGATCTTCTGCAGTTCGGACGACAGGCGGTCGACGATGTTCGTGGGCGTTCCCGCGGGCGCGACGATGCCCTGCCATGCCTGCCAGTCGTAGCCCGGCACCGTGGCCGCGATCGGCGGCACCGACGGCAAGAGCAGCGTCGGTTGCGCGGCCGAGGTGCCCAGCGCGACGAGCTTTCCCGCCCGGATGTTGGGCACCGCGGCCGTGGCGTCGAGGAACATCACGTCGACGCGGTCGGCGAGGAGGTCGGCGAGCGCGGCGGGCGTGCCCTTGAACGGGATGTGATGGATATCGAGCCCGTACTGCGACTTCAGCACCTCCATGAACAGGTGGTGCGGACTTCCGCTGCCCACCGATGCATAGTTGTACTTGCCCGGCGCATGGCGGATCGCGTCGAGCATCTCCCGGACGTTCCGGGCCGGGAAAGCGGGATTGGCGACGAGGAAGAAGTCCACCGAGCCCACCGGCGAGATCGGCGCGAAATCCTTCACCGGGTCGATCGGCGAGGCGTGGTAGAGCAGCGGGCTGATGCCGAGCGTCGTCGATGTCGCCATCAGCAGCGTGTAGCCATCCGGCGGCGATTTCGCGACCAGCTCCGCGCCGACCAGCGTGCCCTGGCCCGGCTTGTTCTCGACGACCACGGGTTCCTTCAGGGCCGCCGCGAGCCTCTGGCCGATGGCGCGGGCGAGCAGATCGGTGAGCGCACCCGGCGGATAGGGGACGATCAGCTTGATCGGCCGTGAAGGGAAGGCGGTCTGCGCCGCGGCGAGGGACGCGCCAAGCGCCAGCACGAGCACGACGGCAAGTCGCAGGAATGCGGCGCATCGGTCGGCCATGAGGCTCCCTTCCTCCGGTCGGACGCACGCACGGTAGACCGCAGCCAGGGCGGCGTCAAGCGTATAGACTAGCGGCCGCGTTTCGACGCATCCAACCAGACCGCTGCACTCGCCGTCCCTGAGGGGGGAGGACCGCGTGGGGATTCCGGTACTGCTGGTCGCGACGACGACGACCTGGCTCGGCACCGCACGCGTTCCGAAGGTGCTGGCGCGAGCAGGCTTCGACGTCTCGCTGCTGACGCCGCGCCATTCGCTGGCCGAAGCGAGCCGGTTCATCAGGCGGATCGGCCGCCTCGGCGGGCACACGACCCGGGAGCAGTGGTTCCAGGCGTTCGCCGCCATGGTCGACGCCACGGCGCCGCAGCTGGTGATCCCCTGCGACGACATGGCGTTCCGG